>JAKEHD010000622.1 GCA_022615215.1 Blastocatellia bacterium | reverse complement strand
GCCTACACCGAGAAGGTGAGCTACACCGACACGATAGCCAAGATCATCACTACGAAGAGTTGGTTTGACGGAGCGGGGCGAGTGCTCAGAAGCGGGACGGGTCAGGGAAGCACGCCCACGAGTTACGATGCTGTGAAAGTGATCTATGATTCGCTAGGGCGAGCCATAAGGCAATCGAATCCGTACCTGGGGAATTCTAGCGGGGATGGGTCTCCGCAGCATTGGACAGTGAGCAGCTATGATGATCTTGGGAGAGTGACGGAAGTGACATTGCCTGACGGGCAGACACTTCAGACAGACTACAACGGAGTGGAAGTGACCGTAACGGACCAGGTAGGCCGAAAGCGCAAGAGCGAAGTGGATGCGCTGGGGCGACTAATCAAGGTGACGGAGCAAGACCCGGCGACGGGGAGTTTGGCGCTTGTGACGACCTACAGCTACGACGCGCTGGATAATCTGACAGGAGTGAATCAAGGCAATCAGACTCGCTCGTTCCAGTATGATGCATTGTCGAGGCTGAAATCTGAGACTACGCCCGAAGGCGAGGCGATGAATTATACCTACACGAGTTTCGACGCGGTGGCGACAGTGACGGATGCGCGAGGGGTGGTGAAGACTTATGGCTACGACAGTTTGAATAGAGTAAGCACGATCAGCTACAACACTATCAGCGCGCCGGGAGTGGAGCAGACAGCGAGCGTAACGATCAACTATAAAAGCACAGCACCGGGCAACGGGCAGACGCAATCAATCACAGATGGAGCAGGGACGGAGAGCTATAGCTATGACAGCTTTGGGCGATTGACGAGCAAGAGCCGAACGATCACGGGCAGCAGCGCGACCTACACGACGAGCTATCAATACAACCAAATAGGTCAGCAGACTTCGATCACCTATCCATCGAACAAGAAAGTGAGAGCCAACTACGATCAGCGAGGGCGGCTCGTAGGACTCGACAAGATGAACGGGTCGGTGGTAGCGTTGTCGTACATGTCACAGACGAACTACAATGTGGCGGGGCAGGTGACGGGGATGACGCTCGGCAACGGTGTGGTGGAGAGCTATGGCTACAATGCGCAGAGGCTGCAACTGACATCGCAGAGTGCGACCAAAGGGGCGGCAACGCTGATGAGCCTGACTTACAACTATGCAGCGACGGCAGGGGCGAGCGGAGTAGCAACGATCAGCCACTTAGGAAGAAGCACCTGCACTCCATCCAGCCCATGTCCTGTGATTGCCATGAAAGCGCCAGTGCCAGGCAGTTCGAAAGTGTTCAGAAAACAAAAATAGCGGCCCGGTTGCGCTCCGTCGTAGCGGGACCATATAATCGCCGACGATATTATGCGAAATGATCGTCAAAGCGTTGCGTCGGGTCGCGCGAAAACTCTCCCTGCTCGCCGGTCAAAGGTGTGGACTGTAGCAAACCTGCTGACCTCTTTTCGTATAGTTCTGACCATCCCTTTCCTCTACCTGATCTGGCAGGGCAGGTTCGGACTGGCATTGCTTGTCTATTTCATAGCCAGCATAACCGACTTCATCGACGGCTACGTCGCTCGCACTTTCAACCAGCAATCGGCGCTCGGCCAGATGCTCGACCCGCTTGCAGACAAATTGCTCACCACGGCAGGGTTCATAGTGATGGCGATACCCCACGAAGGATTCCCTCCTATCCCCGTATGGCTTGCGGTCGCCGTCGTCCTCAGAGATGTGTTCATTCTATTAGGCTCGCTTCTCATATACCTCAAAACCGGTTTCAAAGAGTTCAAGCCCACAGCCTCAGGCCGGGTCAATACCTTCCTCGAAATGGGCCTGATCGTCGTCTTTTTGGGATTTCACACCGCAGAGATGCTCATATTTTTACTGCCTCTCTGCTACCTGATAGTCCTTGTATCGGTGCTTGTCTCAGGGGGCGAATATATCGTCCAGGGCGTTCGAATCCTTAACAACTATAAAAAACAGGCCCCTTAAAACCCCTCTCAAAGCAGCACGGCTTAAATCTGATAGAAATATAAATAAAAAACTTGACAGTGATAGACTCAGATATTATCATCAGAACGATCTTATTAAAAATATGGAGGGGTTTGAACGATGAGCAAAATCATAGGAATAGATTTAGGCACGACCAACTCGGTTGTAGCGGTGATGGAGGGGGGCGAGCCTGTAGTTATAACCAATGCCGAAGGGTCGAGGACTACGCCCTCGGTCGTCGCATTCACGAAAGACGGCAATCGTTTGGTGGGACAGGTAGCCAAACGCCAGGCGGTCACCAATCCTGAAAACACGATTTACTCTATAAAGCGATTCATGGGGCGGCGCTTCGGCGAGGTCTCCGAAGAGATGAAGATGGTGCCCTACAAGGTATCGCAGGCGGGCAACGACGTTCGCATTCAGGCGGGCGACAAGGATTGGTCTCCGCCGGAGATTTCCGCGATGATCTTGCAGAAGCTCAAAGCTTCTGCCGAGGACTATCTCGGTCAGAAGGTGACTCAGGCGGTCATAACGGTCCCGGCTTACTTCAACGACTCGCAGCGGCAGGCCACTAAAGACGCGGGCAAGATCGCCGGCCTCGAAGTCATGCGAATAGTCAACGAGCCTACGGCCGCGGCCCTCGCCTACGGGCTGGACAAGAAAAAAGATGAGACCATAGCCGTATTCGACTTCGGCGGCGGAACATTCGACATCTCGATACTCGAAGTGGGCGAAGGCGTGGTCGAGGTGAAGTCCACCAACGGAGACACGCACCTGGGCGGCGACAATATAGACCAGCGCATAATCGACTGGATAGTCGATGAGTTCAAGAAAGACCAGGGCATAGACCTTTCAAAAGACAAGATGGCCCTGCAACGTTTGAAGGAAGCGGCCGAGAAGGCGAAGATGGAACTATCTTCCACCATGGAGACCGAAATCAATCTGCCCTTCATCACGGCCGACCAGACAGGTCCAAAGCACCTTGTCATGAAGCTGACCCGTTCGAGGTTCGAGCAGTTGATCGAAGACATTCTTCAGAGGACGACAGGCCCTTGCCGCGCTGCTCTTGAGGACGCGGGACTCAAGCCCGAGCAGATAGACGAGGTCGTCCTCGTGGGAGGCTCGACCCGCATACCGAGGGTACAGGAACTGGTCAAGGAGTTCTTCAAGCGCGAGCCTCACAAGGGCGTCAACCCTGATGAAGTCGTGGCGGTAGGGGCAGCGATTCAGGCGGGCGTGCTCGGCGGCGAGGTCAAAGACCTGCTGCTGCTCGACGTTACGCCTCTCAGCCTCGGCATAGAGACGCTCGGCGGCGTCTTCACGAGGTTGATCGAGCGCAACACGACAATCCCCACGCGCAAGTCCGAGATATTCTCTACGGCTTCGGACAACCAGACCTCTGTCGAGGTGCATGTGTTGCAGGGCGAAGGCGAGATAGCCGCGCGCAATCGCACGCTCGGAAAATTCCATCTCGTGGGAATACCGCCCGCGCCGCGAGGCATGCCCCAGGTCGAAGTGACCTTCGACATCGATGCTAACGGCATAGTGAATGTTTCGGCCAAAGACCTCGGCACGGGACGCGAGCAGAAGATCACCATAACCGCTTCGTCGGGACTGTCGCAGGACGAGATCGACCGTATGATGCGCGACGCCGAATCGCATGCCGATGAGGACAAACAACTCCGCGAGCGCATCGAGGCGCGCAACAAGCTCGACGGCATGATCTACTCTACGGAGCGGACACTCTCCGAACACCGAGACAAAGTCGACGCTTCTATGGCTTCCGACATCGAGGCGTCGGTCGCCGAGGCGAAAGGCAAACTCGATTCGCAGGATGTGGCCGAGATCAACGCCGCTTATGACAATCTGGTCAAGAAGACCCACAAACTGGCCGAGATCATGTACCAACAGGCTTCGCAGGGCACACCGCCTCCGGGCGATACCGGGGCATCGGGGGCGGCGGCAGGCGGCGGCTCAGACGGTGGCGATGATGTGATTGATGCCGAGTACGTTGACGTTGATGATAAGAAATAATGCGTGATGCTTTCTACGCAGGGGAGCATGGGAGCTGCAGGTGCAGGGGCGTTTTGAAGGATGAGGGATGAAGGATGAAGGATGACGAGACATCTTCACTCCGGTTTTCATCCTTCATCATGCACGAATCGCTCCCCTGCTCCCCCGCTCCTCCGCTCCTCTGCTCCCATCACGTATCACCATTATGTCTGGAAACGACTATTACAAGGTGCTTGGAGTGCCGCGCGATGCGAAGGCCGATGATATAAAGAAGGCTTATCGCAGGCTGGCGCGGCGCTATCACCCGGATGTCAATCCGGGCGATAGCGCTTCCGAAGAGCGGTTCAAGCAGATTTCGGAGGCCTTCGAAGTATTGTCGGACCCGAAAAAGCGCGAGGTCTACGACCGCTACGGATACTATTCCGAGCAGGCTGCAAACGCGCCCGGCGATGCAGGATCGATATTCGATTTTTCTCGCTTCGACGCCACGAACTTCCGAGATGTCTTCTCGGAGATATTCAGCCAGATTCGCTCGCAGGCTTCCGAAGCGCGCCCGCGCGCTGCGCGCGGCGCGGACCTTGAACAGCCCGTCTCAATATCGTTCGATGATGCGATGCACGGAGTGACGGCGAAGCTGGAAATCTCTCGCAGCGAAAGCTGTGCGTCGTGCCAGGGAAAGGGAGAAGCGCCCGGCAGCAAAAGCACGTGCCCGGCTTGCAAGGGCACGGGACAGCAAGGCGGGCGAGGGGGCGTGGCTTTCAGGTGTTCCGAGTGTGGCGGCTCTGGAAGCCTTACAGGTCTCTGCCCGGTTTGCAACGGGAACGGAGCGGTCCCCCGGCGCGAGACCATATCGGTGAAGATACCGGCAGGCGTGGATACAGGCTCGCGGGTCCGCATTGCAGGCAAGGGGCATGCGGGGACGGCAGGCGGGCCGCCGGGCGACCTTTACATAATAACCAACGTGGCACCTCATCCGTATTTCAAGCGGCAGGGCGACAATATTTATTGCACGGTGCCCATCACTGTTCCTGAAGCCGCGCTCGGCGCGAAGATAGAGGTTCCGACCGTGGACGGAAAAGCGCGACTACGGATTCCGCCCGGCACACAATCGGGTCAGAGGTTCCGCCTGCGCGAGCGGGGCGCTCCGAGCCTGCGCGCGGGGGGCGTGCGGGGCGATCAATTCGTCGAGGTGAAGATAATTCTGCCCAAGGTCATCAGCGAAGAGACCAAAGAGTTATTGCAGCGTTACGCGCGGCACAATTCCGAAAACCCGCGCGCCGATATGGGATTGGAATGAGGCGCGAGAGATGAAGAAAGAAATCTTGAAGAAAGAAATCTTGAAGAAAGAAATCTTTATGTGAGGCAGTTATGCAAGAGGCGATTGTCTGGTTGATAGCATTGGCATTCATCGCCCTGATATTCTGGGCGATAGTTCGTGAAAACGATAAAAAGAGCCGCCGGAGCGTCGAAGAGTTCGAGCGAGACCTGGCCGAAGGACAGGCTTCCTTGCTCAGGGCAGGCATGCTCGAACTGGATAAATTCGCAGGGGGCGAACGCCAGAAGCGCGCCGCCGTGGAATATAGAATGGACGAAGAGCGAGGAATAACGAAGACCGGCGGAAAGGGAGACGACTCGGAGAGAACCGAAGTCGAAAGCGATGGCTAAAAGCAGGAAGACGAAAAAATATACTATAAGCGTGGTGGCCGAACAGTACGACATACACCCGCAGACCCTTCGCCTGTATGAGCGCGAGGGATTGATAAAGCCTTCGCGCTCGGCCAAGGGCACGCGCTATTACACGGAAGAGGATATAGAGCAGCTAGAAGTCATACTCAATCTCACGCGCGACCTGGGAGTCAACCTCGCGGGGGTCGAGATCATTTTGAACATGCGCGAGAAGATGAACCGCATGCAGAAAGAGTTCGAGAACTTTATACAGTACATACGCGATAACATAGAAGACGAAATCTTCAGCAACGACGAGCGGGCAAAGAACGCGCTCGTGCCTCGCCGTCGCATCGACCTCATAATGAAAAGCGGCAAGCGCGTCGATTGATGATGCAACACAGGGGTGACTCATGGCCTTTCGGACCCAGGTTGGTTATCTGGCTTTCCGCCGCCTTCGTCATAGTCGTGTGTGTCGTGCGTTATGTGCAGGCTCCATCGTTTTGGCTGGATGAAGCACTGGTTGCTCTTTCGTTGCGAGATGCATCACCTGTTGAATTATTTGGCAAACTTGAACGAGGGTTGTATTTTCCTCGCATCTACTTGATCTGCATAGCCGGTATCCGAGAAATATTCGGCTATCACATCTGGTCGCTAAGACTCCTCCCAGCCGTGAGTTTCATATCAGGCACCATTCTTTGGGCACGCCTGTTGAGCAGAAGGTCCGCATCTTCGCTCAAGCTTAATTTGTTGGCAGGCGCTTTACTCATAGGCTCGACCTTTTGGTTGGAGCAAGCCATACAGGTCAGGCATTACTCGTTTGAAGTCATGCTTGCGCTAGTGCCGTTTCTCCTCGGCGATGATTCGTTCGATGAATCTCTTGCGGAGGGAAAACGTAAAGCGAGAATGGTCATGCTGGCGATTCCATGTTTTCTCTCCTACACCATACATAATGGCCCTGGGAGCGCGCGCTCTGGGGTGGTACTTGCATCATGGGCGGCGCAAGAACTGGCGTCTCAATGGACTTGGAGCGGGCGCATTAATCGTACCCGCGATGCTGGGGGTAGCCAGTGTCTTAGCGATTGACTATAAGGCGGGCGCGGACCTTACGGGATATTGGAATAGTTGTATTCTCAGTTGGCGGTTTCAGGAAGGCATACTCAGCGGGCTGCGTTTGATCGCCGATTTTATATGGGGATGGCATCATGGGCGTTTGATGCTCCTCGTGTCGGTCCTCATAGCGCCCTTACAGGTCTTGGCCGTGTACTGGATCATCCGACGGCTGAAGAACGCTCGCTCTACTGTCGAAGATGCCTCCTGGGGGTCTCGCTCAACGGGGTCGTTGATCTTGCTCACGGGGGTGATACTGGCGAGCATACTCATAGGATACCCTATCTGCGCAGGGAGACTGATTCTGTTTGCCCAGGTCCATCTGCAGCTTTTGGCAATCGAAGGCGGCCTGTTTATTTTGACCTTCTGGAATAGATACAAAATCGCGCGAACCTTTCTCTACCTCTGCATCGTGGTGGTAACGATGTACCCGGCGCATAGATATGTGAAATTCATACAGGATGAGCCGAGAGAAAACCTCCGGCCCATGCTTTCGCTGATCAAATCGGAGACAGCAAACACAGTCTGGGTGCATCCATGTTCGGTCGCTCAGGTAAAAAGTTTGCCTGAGCCGCTGCCCGTTCAAGAGGTTCTCTTTAACACGAGAAAGCATCTTCCGCCTCCTGGAAGAAAAGTCTGGATTTTGTGGAGTCACCTGGGTGACGGGCATTGCCGGGAAGAGTTGGAAAGAGTGCGTTCACAAGCCCTCAACTGGCAGTTGGTTCATGAAGGACCGGGGCGAGGACTGGCTCTGGCCGATTTTTAATCACGCCTGCAAAATCCGCCTGCGCTCCCGACCAGGTTGCCCGGCTTATGTAAGCGTGGTATATAAAACCTGATGCTGAGAATCGATCCACAACGCACGCGAGAAGAAATCGAGCGATTCGTCGAGCGGGCGAAAGAGATTTATCGAGACAGTCTGGCGGCAAAGCTTGAGCCTGCTTATACGGGGAAGATCGTCGCTATAGAGCCTGAAACGGGAGCGTATTTTGTAGGCGAAGATGAGGTCCGAGCTTCCGAGCAGGCGCGGGCCGCAGGGCAGGAAGGGCCTTTTTATTTCCTGCGAGTCGGCTCACTCTACACACACCGTTTGATTACTCCTCGACGCTGACCGGCGATGGCGCGGTGAGCGGCTCGGGTGCGGTTCCCAAAAATCGGTCGTAATCCTCCCAACTGCCGTTGAACTAAGCGCTACGCGCAGATGTGTGCTGTCATCACTTGATTGATCTCGATCATTCTCCCACCGAAT
>JAKEHD010000100.1 GCA_022615215.1 Blastocatellia bacterium | reverse complement strand
TCGATTCATGCCGCGCGCAGTATAGCTGATAGCTGATAGCTGACGGCTGATAGCTGATAGCTGACAGTTGACCGAGCGGGAATAATTCCGGCCGTGGCAGGTATTAAATTGATGTGGCCGCGATGGTGCGTTAAAATCTAGCCCATCGCTTACCCGGTACAGATGTTTTTCGATTGAGTCGGAACAGGTCATTGACTGAGTATACACAATCTTTTAAGGGGTGCTGCCATGAAAGAACATGCGCGCAAACGAATCGTTATTCTTGGAGGCGGTTTCGGCGGGATATACACCGCGAAGTATCTGGAAAAGGCTCTCGGTCGGCGTGATGATTACGAGATAACCCTCGTCAACAAAGAGAACTATTTCGTCTTCCAGCCCATGCTGCCCGAAGTCATATCGGGCACCATCGGAATACTCGACACCGTAAGCCCTATCCGCAGGCTACTGCCCAAAACCGACCTGCACGTGCGCGACATCGAATCCATCGACCTTGAGAACCGGACCATCACCACAAGTCCCGGATTTCGCCCGCACTCGCACGTCATAAACTACGACTATCTCGTGATTGCGCTCGGCAATGTGACGGACTTTCGCGGACTGCGCGGGCTGCCCGAACATGCCATCCCGTTCAAGAACCTCGCCGACGCTCTCTATATCCGCAATCACATCATTCGCGCCCTCGAAGAGGCCGCCATCGAACATCACGACGCGGAGTTGCGAAGACAACTGCTCACCTTCGTGGTAGCGGGCGGAGGTTTTTCAGGGGTCGAGGCGGTCGCCGAAATAAACGACTTCGTGCGCGGAGTGGCGCAAAACTATATAGGCCTGGACCCTTCGGAAATACGAGTCATCCTCGTTCACTCGCAAGACCGAATACTCCCCGAAATGTCTGAGAAGCTGGCCCTGTTCGCTCAAAGGATATTGCAGAAACGCGGGGTCGAAATCCGCTTGAACACGCGCCTCGAAGCCGCCACGGGCCAGGAGGCATGCGTGGCCGGAGGCGAGCGCATACCTACGCGGACGCTCATTTCTACGGTGCCCGCTTCGCCTCATCCGATAGTTGAAAGCCTGGGTCTCCCGAAAGGCAAAAACGGCCGCCTGATAGCGAATCGCTACCTCGAAGTCGAGGGGGCGAAAAATATATGGGCGCTCGGCGATTGCGCCCTCATCCCCGACCCCGGCGGCGAGGGATTTGCGCCCCCCACAGCGCAGCACGCCATTCGTCAGGGGCGCACGGCTGCCGGTAACATAGTCGCCGCGATACGTGGCGGCGAGCGGCGAACCTTCGATTTCAAAGGGCTGGGAACGATGGGGGCGCTCGGCCATAGGTCGGCTGTCGCGGAGATATTCGGGATGAAGATATCGGGATTCGTCGCCTGGTGGATGTGGCGCTCGATATACCTTATGAAGCTGCCCGGCTGGGGGCGGCGATTGAAGGTCGCAACCGACTGGACGCTCGACCTGCTCCTGCCTCCCGAACTGGTCCAGTTGAGGCTGGCAGGCTCTATGGGCATAACACAGGAGCACTTCGAACCCGGAGAAGAGGTCTTTCATCAAGGCGACCTCGGAGATCGCATTTACATAATCGTCACGGGACAGGCCGATGTCTTGCGCGAAGATAAAGGGCAGGAGACCGTGCTCGCGCACTTGGAGGCCGGACAGTATTTCGGCGAGATGGCGCTCTTGAAAAAGACCACGCGCACGGCAACGGTTCGATGCACTGCTCCTATGGATACGCTCAGTCTTCCAAAGCGGGAATTCTCTCTACTGACCAGTTACCTGCCGGAGTTGCGCAAGGAATTCGAGATGGTTATGGAAGAGCGCAACCGCGATAATCTTTCGAAGATGGCGCAAGCAGGCAATCGCCCCGATGGCGTAAAGACGATGAAGGCCGATGAGTGAAAAGGAGTCGAGCGCCGGAACGCATACCTTGCCCTCGGTCTCAATGCGCCCTGTAGACTGATTCAGGTGCGGAAGATGCTTTCGACTTTACAGGTAAATCCAGGAAGCATTGACGACATCAGTTCGTCCTGCTCTCCGCAGGTTGCACGGAGCTTTAGCGTGTGTCCTTTGAGGAGATAAACTTCTACAGTTCGTTTATATGGATCGACAACCCAATACTCTTTTACTCCGTATTTGGCATACAGTTGCCTCTTGGCAACGCGGTCTCGCCTTTCGTTTTCGGCTCCGGGAGAAATTATCTCAACGACTAAATCCGGCGCTCCGGTTATTCTATCTCCAGATGCTATTTCATCGCGCCGCTCGCCGGTTATAAATACCAGATCGGGTATCACACCGTTGAAGTCGCTGAGAATCATTCCAGGCGCAGCTATTACCTCTCCAATCGGATTGCGGTCGAGATAGGCTCTGAAAGCTGCAAAAATATTTCCAGAGATACGCTGATGTGCGAGATTGGGCGCGCGAGACACGAACAGTTCTCCCTCGATGATTTCATAGCGATTGCCATCATCAGGCATAGCGTCGAGGTCATCTATCGTCAAAAGCGGTTCGACTTGTGTGCTCATAAAATCTCCCTGCTTTGCGATTCTAACACAAGATCAGCACACGGCTATGTTGGCAATGTAATTGATACGGTTTTCTTGAATGCTCACGTGCCGACTCATACCAGCGCCGACTATTGCCGACCCCCTGGTAAATGTAGTTATGAGTTTTAGCGAAGCCGCTTGTTATGGTCATTAGCCCGCCAGGGTTCAGCAGTCATCAGGGTATTTGTTGCTCTGCGGTCGTCGAGTTATCTAACCGGCAACATAAGCGATAAAATCGGCCAACCGATATTCCCTAATACGCCGGTTCGTTGCCGGGTTTCCATTTGATGTTGCAACCGAGGCTCGGCTTCTGGTCCGCATCAACCGGGCGGTCTTCGAGCACAGAATCGATTGCGGCGCGCAGGTCTCGTCCCGTCACCGGCTCTCCGCTTTCAGGGCGGCTGTCATCGAGTTGACCGCGATAGACCAGTCGCCTTGCGCTGTCAAACAGAAAGAAGTCAGGCGTGCAGGCCGCCGTGTAGTCTCTGGCCACCTCCTGGCTCTCGTCGTAGCAATAAGGAAATGCGAAGCCGAGTTCTTCGGCCATCTCTTTCAGGCTCGCGGGCGCGTCGTCGGGAAACGCTTCCGCATCGTTGGAACCGAGGGCCACAATGCCGATATCCTTTTCCGCATAGTCGCGGCTGAGTCGCGCAAGCTCCTGCTGCACGTGCTTGACGTAAGGGCAGTGGCGGCAGATGAACATCACAAGTAACGCTTTCTTGCCTTCAAAGTCGCTCGATGAAACGGTCTGCCCTGTCACAACGTCAGGCAAGCTGAAATCCGGTGCCTCAGTCCCAAGCTCAAGCATAGTAGATAAAGTCTTCGCCATGATGATTCCTCCTTTTCGATAATGGTAAAAATTATTGCGCGGTATGTCTCATTGCGCATTTAATCGACGCGGCGGCAGGAAGCGGCCCGGCGGCGACCAGTCTCTTTTTCATCGGATCTATTGTCAGGTTCAAGCCTTCGAGCGTCCTGGCTCCGAGAAGAAGCAAATCTCCCTTTTCGGCAAATACCACCTCATCGACAGTAAAATATTCGTCCAGGCGGATTATGGCAAACCCTACGCTGCGCGTAATCCTCTGGCCGTTTGCCATGATAAAGGTCACGTCCTTTTTCTCCCTTTCGACGCCTATCTTTTCAAGGGTCTTCGCCGAAACCCAGGTGTACTCGCTCCCTGTGTCGACCATCATCTTGGGCAGGACCGCCGATCTGCTGCGATCAACAATATTCTCGATTTTACAACGAGTGAAAAACGTTCCCATAAGAAATCACCTTTATCAATAACACGGTTGCCTTTCATGGTGACACCTGCGGCCTATACCGTCAATTCATCAATCACGGCTTTATCATTCACTCGCCGGAAAAACAATGTGGGACGCAGAGCGTTCTACAGCAGAAACCCGTAAACAAGCATCGATTAAAATCATAAAAGCCAGAGACGCCATCACTTATAATTGATTACTATTTTGAGCGCGGCCTGCTTGAGGGCCTGGCTGACCCCGCCGCTCTTTGCTATGCGCCTTATCTCAGGCTCAGGCAGGGTCGGAAGCAGTCTGAGCGCAACGAGCGGCGGCGTGCGCGGGTTGTTGACCAGGCCCGAACGTATATCGGGGCTGACCGACCATTGCGTCGTCTTTACGATCAGTTCAGCAATGGAGGATGTGAGCAGAGGCGAGCGGGTTATGCGCGCGACTTCCTCAAGGGTTATTCGCGGATTTTTGAGAAGGCTATAGATCACCTGAGCGTCGTTGTCCTGGATGAGGATGCCCCTCTCGCTGCGGTCGGCCTTTGGCGCAAGCAAGAGCTTTTCGACCCGCGATAGTGCGCGCACCTTCTCCCATGCGTTCAGTTCCTTTCGCTCCGACGGTTCTTCTTTCCCGGCAGGCGCGGCGACGAGCGCCGAGTACAACTCTTCCGGGTTCGCCTCGATTGCGAGTGCAAGCGCCCCCTCCATGAGCCGCACAACCATCGCGGGCACGGTAATCTCTCCATGCTCCTCCAATTTCAAAGTGAGGCGGACGGGCGTAAACTCAGGCAACCTCGCATCTGTCGAAAGGCCCAGCCCGCCCGCTGAAATATTGTTCTCATATTCGGCGCGCAACTCTTCTTCGGTTTCGAACTCCACAACGAAATGGTCCGAAGATTCCATATTGACTCTCATATCGATAATCCTCTGGCAGAGACAGCTATCAGCCGTCAGCTATCAGCTATCAGCTATCAGCCGT
>JAKEHD010000621.1 GCA_022615215.1 Blastocatellia bacterium | reverse complement strand
CTGTGATCGTTGGTCAGAAAGAGATCGCTGCCCGCGACGACCGCTGCGGCAAGTTGAACTGAATCGGGAGTCTTGAAGTTGAATTGCGCTCGAATTTCAGTGGCGCAGTCAATTACGGCGCGCGTTAATGGCATGATTTCGGCTATCGAGTTAGCGAAATAATCGTCGAAGTCCTGTAATAACGCGACATCGTTGTTGCGGAGCGGTTTCACCCGGCATTCCAGCCGCGTCAATTCGCTGGTGATGAGGGTCAAACTCTGGGCCGATAATTTTCTTCTGACGGCTGAGGCATAAGGCTGCACTCGTTCGACGAGGTAGATGATGGGAGCGGAATCGAGGTAATAACGCATCGTTATTCATCCCAGCTATCGCGTTCTGCCTTCAAGTAAGCGTCAACTTCGGCGCGGGTAGGCGGCTGATACCCGCGCTTCTGTTGCCGCTCCCAGATTTCGGCGATGACTTCGTCGTGCGTCCGCAACCGTTTCGGCGCGAGCGGTTCGATTGACAGCCGCACTTTCATTGGTCCGAGCGGCAAGGCTTCGTCCAATGTCACAGTCTGATCCTCATTGAGCGTTCCGGTTACGATGTAAGCAGTTTGCATGGTTGTTTACCTCTTCCGGGATTATACACGAAAACCATTGTGATGCCGATGGATGGTTCAATGCAAACAACACGGTTTCGTTTCTGGCTCTGGCTGATCGCGCTCATAGGGGTGATCGTGCCGCGCCGTCTTCGCGCCGACTGGCGACAGGAGTGGGAGGCCGAACTTCGTTACCGCGAAACGATGCTCTCTGAATGGGACCGTCTTGACTGGCGAGCGAAGATTGATCTGCTCAGGCGCTCTCTTGGCGCGTTTTGGGATGCGGTCGGTTTACAACCGAAAAGATTGGAGGATGAAATGTTTCAAGACCTGCGTTACGGGGCGCGTATGATACGCAAAAGCCCGTTATTGACGATTGTGGCAGTGCTATCGCTTGCGCTCGGCATAGGCGCAAACACAGCCATCTTCAGCGTTATAAGCGCAGTGATGCTCAGGCCCTTGCCTTACTCGGAACCTGAGCGACTGGTGAAGGTCTATCAGGCCGAACCCGGTCTCGCGCAGGGCGGTATGCCGACTATATGGTCTTATCCGCGCTTCGAACTATTGCGCGATCAGAGCCGGAGCTTCGCCGAAGTCTCCGCTTACTCGCAAGGTTCCTACAACCTGACAGGCACGAATGAGCCTGAGCGTTTGCGAGTAGAGATGGTCTCGGCCGGTTATTTTCCCGCGCTCGGAATCGAGGCAATCGCCGGGCGCACCTTCGCGCCTGAGGATGACAAAACGCCGGGCGCAAATCTCACGGCCTTGATCGGTCACGGATTCTGGCAGCGACGATTTGGCGGCGACACGCAGGTGATAGGCCGGATCATCGAACTCGACAACAACCCTTTCACCGTCGTCGGCGTGCTGCCGCCGGGATTCAGCGGACAGGAAGGCACGGCGGAAGTTTGGATAACGATGATGGCTGCGCCCGTGCTACGTTATCGGCGAGTCCTCACGAATCCGAACAACTCATGGTTGCAAGTCCTCGCGCGGCTAAAACCCGAAGTGACGCTCGCGCAGGCGCAGGCCGAAATGCAACTCGTGAGCGAGCAGATCGAGAAGGCATATCCGGGACCAAAACAGGCGCGACCGTCGGGCACGACCAACGAGGTGGTCACGCTCGTGCCGCTGCAAACCTCCAAAGTCGATCCGGCGATCAAGAGATCGTTCTTGCTTCTGCTCGCAGCGGTCGGGCTTGTGTTGTTGATCGCCTGCGCGAATACGGCAAACCTCCTGATGGCTCGCGCCGTTGCGCGCCGCAGAGAGTTTGCATTGCGCGTCGCGCTCGGCGCAGGCCGCCTTCGTTTGATCCGCCAACTGCTGACCGAAAGCGCGCTGTTGGCATTCGGCGGAGGCGTGATGGGTTTAATAGTTGCTTACTGGGGCATCGAGCTATTGAATAATTTCCGGCCCGGCGACGACACGAGGTTCTGGACTTCTTACACGCAGACATTCGATTTCTTCGCCATCGATCTCGATTGGCGCGTGCTGATATTTAATTTTGTGCTTGCGTTCCTGACAGGCATCCTCTTCGGATTGCTGCCCGCCATTCACGCTTCGAGAGGGAACGTCAATGAAGCATTGAAAGAAGGCGCGGGCGGCTCGATTGCAGGCTCTCATCGCTCACGGCGACTCGGCGGACGAGGATTGCTTGTCGCAGGCGAGATCGCGCTATCGCTCGTCCTGCTCGCGGGCGCTGGCCTTATGATAAAGAGCCTTGCGCGTTTGCAAGCCGTGAGCCTGGGCTTTTCGCCTGAGAACATAGTGACGATGGCCGCGCCCGCGCGAAGGCCCGCTCCGACTTTTTATGAACAACTTCTGGCGCGCGTCGAGGCATTGCCGGGCGTTGAATCGGCCGCCATCGGGAGCAGCGCGCCCTTGCTCGGCCATTCCAGCGTGACTATGATGGAGATCGAAGGCCGCGCGAACGAAGATAGCAAAACGGCCGTCGGTCTGCACAGCGTCTCGCCCGATTACTTCAAGACGCTTCGCATCGATCTAGTCAAAGGCCGCGTCTTCACCGAGCAAGACAACATAAGCGGGCCGCGCGTGGCCGTCATAAATCAGGCCGCCGCCGAAAGCATATTTCCCGGCCAGGAGCCGCTCGGCAAGCGCATAAAGCCTTACATCAGCCCTGAGTACGACACCAAAGAAGATTTCGTCGAGATCGTAGGCATAGTCGGGAACGCGAGATACGGCAAACTCGAAGAGGCGGTCAGGCCGGATATTTACCTATCATTTTTGCAGCCGACCGACCCGGCGCAAACGCTCGTCGTGCGTTCGAGCGTAGACCCTTCCGCGATTGCCGCAGCCGTGCGAAGCGAAGTCCTCGCGCTCGATAGAAACGTCCCCGTCACTCAGATAAGGACGATGAGCGAGCGCGGGGCTGAAGTTACATCGCGCACGCGCTTCATCGCGCTGTTGCTCGGTCTCTTTGCGGCGCTCGCCTTGCTGCTTTCGGCCATAGGGATATACGGCGTGATGGCCTACAGCGTCTCTGCGCGCACGCGCGAAGTGGGCATACGCATCGCGCTCGGCGCACAGGCACGCGACGTATTGAGGCTGGTGCTGCGCGACGGATTGACGTTGATAGTTATCGGGTTAGTAGCGGGTCTGCTCGCCGAGTGGGCGGCGACTCGCGTGCTTGGCAGCCAGCTTTACGAAATCAGCGCGAGCGACCCGGAGATATTTATAATCGTCTCGCTGTTACTTGCCGGTGTGGCGTTTGCGGCGTGTTATCTGCCCGCACGCCGTGCAACGAAAGTCGATCCGATGTTGGCGTTGAGGCACGAGTAATTCGAATGCGGATTGCGGATTGCGGAATGAATCGATGTCAGGTTCAAGTGGTAAAAAAGATGATAACGACTTCTCACTGATCCGTTGTTTGTGGCGCTTGCGGAGCGCGCGGCCCTGATCGCCTTTTGGCCGATTTTTTAGAGGGCATCGAACATCCTCTCGTCTTCGTCGCCGGCCCATTCACTGAGCGTGATGGAGAGGGCCTTGTGGAAAGCCGCGTCGAACGGCTCCAATCGTTTGAGACGGACGACGTTGCCCTCGACTTCATAGACAATAGTGTCGCCGGGCCGAGCGCCTCGCGCACTTCTCTAGGCAAGGTGACCTGGCTTTTACTTGAAAGCTTGCTGGTATGCATAACCTACTCCTTTGCGCTTTACCGTGAAACTACCGGGCAATGGGGAAGAATGTCAATATCGGTTTTCGGCACCCCGACGGCGGACGGCAAAACCGGCACTGAGCACGAATTCAATCTGGCTTATGAAGCGTGGCAAAAGAAACGCAGTCCGCAAATCTTCGTCTACTTCAATCTGAAAGCCTATAATCCTAAATCAAAGGACGAGATGGAGCAGTGGGGACAGGTGCTTGAATTCAGAAACAGGTTTCCCAAAGAAGGATTGTGGTGGCCTTATAAAGGAAAACCTCAGTTTGAAAAGCAGGTTCGCAATCACCTGATGAACCACATACGCAGTCTCTCTGATTCCTGATGCTATCGAGAGCTAAATCGAACTATAGAAAATTGTACAGCGCGGACTTTATAGCGGGTTTTATATCCGTCTGCCGTAGCCGAAGGCTTTGGAGTGCTGCGACTTGTCGCAGCTTTGGCTTGGCGCTTCGCAAGAAATCAAATCGAATGCAAAAGGGGAAAGCGGCGTCGAGCCGCCGCACTCCAAATAGAGCGTCTCAATGGACTCATACTTCAAACTGCAATTGGAGGAAGAAATTCCTTGCTATCAGCCTCTTTCATCTCGTAAGGACGCTGGCGATAAGAACTATTGCAAATTATTGCAGGTAATGTATACTGGCCCGTGAAGCGGGTACTTTTGAAGGCGACCTTTAATAATCCCGAATGCCCCTTTTGAT
>JAKEHD010000010.1 GCA_022615215.1 Blastocatellia bacterium | reverse complement strand
GAAGCCGATGGTATCTCCGTTCAAAACTGTCATTTCATACCGCGCGCAGTATAGCAATTTCAATCGAATACCTCGCGGGCCGCTCGCACAGTATTACAATGCGCTTCTACCGTGTCTGCGACCTCGCGCCCGTAGCCGCCGCCGAGCGTGATCGCGCAGGGAAGGGAACGCGCTCGGCATTCAGTGAATACCATAGAGTCGCGCCGCGCGAGACCGTCGAGCGAGAGCGAGAGCCTTCCCAAACGATCTCCCCTGTAGGGATCGACTCCGGCTTGATAAAAGACCATATCGGGCCGGAAACGGTTCATCACCTGATGGAGACTTGCGGCAAGCTGTAAGAGATACTCGTCGTCTCCGGTTCCGTCTGCGAGAGCAACGTCGATAGTGCTCTGCTGTTTTACGAGCGGGTAATTCTTCTCCCCGTGAAGCGAAAGCGTGAAGACTTCCGCGTCAGCGGCAAATATTGCGGCCGTGCCGTTGCCCTGATGAACGTCGCAGTCTATGACCGCCGCCCGCCTTATCAAGCCCTCGGCCCTGAGTACACGTATCGCTATGGCTATGTCGTTGAGCACGCAGAAGCCCTCTCCGTGATCGCTGAAAGCATGATGCGTTCCGCCGCCGAGATTGATTCCCACGCCGTCGCGCAAGGCCGAGCGAGCGGCTCGGAGCGTGCCCGCTACAGATGACCGCGAACGTCCGACGAGGCGCTCGGACCAGGGAAGCCCAAGCCTTCGAATCTCGCTCGCGGTCAATCGGCCCGCGACCAGACGGTCATTATAATCTTCCGTGTGAACGAGCAGTATCTCTTCGCGGTCGGCAAGCTCGGGTTCTGCGATGCGCTCGTGCTTGAGTATGTTTTCGCGGACCAGGCGCTCGCGGATCATCGCGTATTTGATTATGGGAAAGGTGTGATGAGCGGGCAGTTCGATGACATAGCGATGAGAGTAGAATGCTTGCATGCGCCTTGTTCTGAATGAGCAGCTTATGACGTTATGGCTGATACGGGCGAGGGTTTGGAGTTCGCTTCACCTCACTCGAACAGCCTCATCGGGAACGAAAATGATTATAGCTATGGATAGCTCTTCTCTATAGGGTAATGCTCACGTTCGTAAGCTTCGATTAATGTAGCGAGCAGATCGAGCGAAGCGCCCTCTTCGGGTGTCAGTTCGGCTTCAGGTTTCGACATAAGCCTGTTTACGGTTTCGAGGGCGCGCTCATATTCAGCTTCATTGCGAATTGTTGCAGGCAACGCCTGTGCAAGGAGCCGCCCGTACCTGGCAGGGTTCACCCTGTTAGCAGCCACAATCATCTTTCCATCTTCCTTCAGAATATTTTCCTACTCGGATAGCCGCTTCACCTCCGCAGCTACCTGCTTGATGAACTCTTCGTCTTTCAGTAACTCGCTTTTTTGCGCTCCTGTGTCGGCCTCCATAACGCGACGCAAAGCAGAGTTGATTTGCGTCTGGTACGGGGCAGCGTCGGGTTGCGCCGCCAGACCCTTGAAGTAATCGATCACGTCAGAATCCAGATCGATATTGATTCTGGTTTTCTCGATTTTCTTCTCGGCCAGCCGGTCTGCGCGCCGCCAACCGATGTATTTGCCCGGCAGCGGCGCATGTTCAGGATCAGCGCCTTGTCGCAGGCTTTGTTCGTAGTCGGCTTGAGTGATCTCGAATTCCTCTCCCTTATGCTTCTTCATAAAGACTTGGTTCCCTTTCACTATCCAGAACAGGTATGGGGCGGCGGTCTTCGTCAATGGTCACGTAAACGACTTCGGCCTCGGTCACGCGCACTCGCGTGCCGGGGGATGAAACTCTATCGGCTTCGACCTTCACCATTACGGTTATAGAGGTGCGGCCTATTCTCACAAGCTCGGTGTAGAAACTCACTATGTCGCCGACGAAGACCGGCGCTACGAAGACGACTTCGTGCATCGCTACGGTGACGAATTTCTTGCGTGTGTGTTTTCGGACCTCGACGGCTGCCGCAAGGTCTATGTAACTCAGTATGACGCCGCCGAAAATGGTGCCGTGCGCGTTCGTGTCTTTTGGCATAAGGACTACGCGGATCGCCGGGTCCGCGCAAGGGTTGTCGCTGTCGGGTCTGGTTTCGCTCATACGCAAGAGAGCCTAGCCCGCATGTGTCGAGAGTGTCAATTCGACTATCGGATCATTTTCAGTATTTCAATAAGCCGGGCCATGTGATAAGTTCGCCTGTGTGAGCGCAAGCCAGAAAGAAAAACTCGCCGCCGGCGGTGTGGTCATAGACGAATCAGATGATGGCGCACTCCGCGTGCTCGTGGTTCATCGGCCCAGGTACGATGACTGGTCTTTTCCGAAAGGCGGCGTGGATCAGGGCGAGACCCTCGAACAAGCGGCCCTCCGCGAAGTGAGAGAAGAGACCGGCCTCGAATGCCGAATCATTCGCAAGCTTTCATCCGTGAGTTATTCTTACCCGACGCGCAAAGGCGATAGGCCGAAGGTGGTTCATTACTTTTTGATGGAGCCATCGGGACGAACCTTCGACATAGAAGGCGATGAAGTGGACCGCGCCGAGTGGCTGAGTGTCGACGACGCGCGCCGCATATTGAGTTACCAGAGCGATAGAGAGATGCTCGATATCAGCCGTCAGTCGTCAGCCGTCAGCCATCAGACTGACAACTTAAAGCAAAATGCTGATAGCTGATAGCTGAATCAGGTGGAGACGATAATGGCTGAAAAAAGACCGATAATAACGCTGACGACCGATTTCGGAGAGGCGGACTATTTCGCGGCGGCCGTTAAGGGCGCTGTATACACGGTCAACCCGGCGGTCGAAATCGTAGACATAACGCACCTCGTCCCACCGCACGATATTTACGCGGCGGCTTTCACTCTTATGTGTTGTTATAAGGACTTTCCGCGAATGACGATTCATCTCGTGGTGGTCGATCCGGGCGTGGGGTCGAGCCGACGGCCCATCCTCGTCATGACGGATGATTATAATTTCATCGGTCCCGACAACGGCGTCTTCAGTTATATATATCAACGCGAGCGCGTCAACCGCGTCGTCCACCTTATGACCGAGCATTATTTTCGCTCTCCGGTCTCAAGCACGTTTCACGGACGCGACATATTCGCCCCGTGCGCCGGTTATGTGTCGAAGCTCGTCGACTGGCGAATGATGGGCGAAGAGATAAGCGACCCTGTACGCTTCAACACGCCTTCGCCTGCGGTGTCGGACAAAGAGATTCGCGGCTCGGTCATTCATATAGACCGCTTCGGCAACCTCATCACCAATATCACTCAGACGGAGTTAACCCCTGAGCGCATTCAAGCGGGCGCTCGCGTGAAGGTGGGAAGTCACGAAGCCGCGCGCGTGCTGACTCATTTCGCCGAAGCGAACAAAGATGAGTTGTTCGCATACTTCGGCAGCGCGGGTTTTTTGGAACTGGCCGTGCCTCGCAAGCCCGCTTCCCGATTGACCGAAGCGCGGCGAGGCGCAGAGGTCGCTGTGATAATCCCTTAGCGAAATCGTATTTGGAGTGCTCCGCCAGAAGAAAGAAATCTTTATCGGCGGAGCTTTGGCTGCGACAGTAAGTTTTCAGAAGGAAAAGCGGCTAAAGATTTCTTTCTTATCCGGGCCGCCGCACTCCAAATAAAACCGCTCAACGGCGAGCTTGATGATAAGGTTCAATCCTTGCCGCGCAGAGTATAAAAGTCGGACAGAGAGCCACTATCGATGCATCGCAGAAAAATCGGGTTCTTCATTCTAGCTTTCATAATCCTCGGAGCGTTGAGCTTTTTTGCGATGCCATACCTCAGACCGTCGCCTGAGGTGGTTCGACCGCCGAACCTTGAGAGCCTGGACCCGGCTATGGCAGCCCTTATACGGACCAAAGCCGATGAGTCTGAAGCCCGGTCTCATGATGCATCGGCTCACGGCGAATTGGGGATGGTCTATGAGGCCAATCTTTTTGGAAAGAGGCCCTTGCATGTTTTGAAACAGCCTCTCGTCTGGAGCCGGACGAACTCTCCTGGCGCTTTCACCGCGCAATTGCCCTGAGACAGGCAGGCGATTTCAACAGCGCTCTCGAATTGCTGCGGACGCTAGCCGAGCGGCATCCTTCCGCAGCGTTCGTTCAGCAACGCCTGGGCGAGGCATTGATGGAAGCGGGTGAACTCGCGGGAGCCGAGATCGCTTTTCGGCGCTTGATCCAACTAGCGCCCCAAGCCCCGCAAGGGTACGCAGGGCTTGGCGATGTTTTGCTCCAAAAGAGAGATGCCCCGCAAGCCGCTCAGGTTTTGGAGAGGGCAGTCTCTCTGGCTCCCGATTATCGGATGGCACATTATCTTCTCGGCCGAGCCTATCAACAGACCGGACGGCAGGCGGAAGCCGAACGCGAACTCGACAAAGGCGTGGATGCATCGGTCTGGTATCTGCCCGACCCTTTGACCGCTCAGGTCGAGCGATACGCCGTCAATTTAACGTCACGACTCGAACGGGCCAGAGAGTATCTCGACGCGGGCGATGCCCGACTTGCCGCCAGTATCCTTGAAGAGGCGATGGCGGCGAATGCCACGAACATAAAACTTCTCAACGATCTGGCCATTGCCTACCTGCGCCTGGACCGCGTGAAAGAGGCCGGAGACCTGCTGCATAAGGCCAGGGAACTCGATAAAGGACAGATTTCCACCTCTATCAATCTCACCAACTGGGCCTTGCGAGCGGATCGCCCTGACCTGATGTTGGAATACGCCGATTCGGCAATCGCCCTGGCCCCGACGCTCTATCAGGCCCACTTCGCAAAGGGTCAGGCTCTTGCCAGGCAGGGCCGCTTCGAAGAAGCCCTGGCGAGCCTCGACCATGCGCTGCAATTCGATGTCACAAAGCCTGAGAGCCATTCGTTCTCCGGGGATATTTGTCTGAGGCTGAAGCGATATGAGAAGGCGCTCAAACATTATAAAAATGCTATCGAACTCGACAGGGATATGTTTCCGGCCTGGATAGGTCTCGCTCAGGCGAACTGGCAGATGGGGCGGCGAGCAGAGGCGGAGCGCGCGCTTGCCGAAGCCCGCCGTATAATCCCCGACCACCCGATGATACTCAGGCTGGAGCGACAGTTTCAGTCAGCGCCATAGGAGATGACAGCTTGCGCGCCATTCGACGATTCACGGTTTTACGAATAAGTCTTGCCGCCGTCCTCGCAATCTGCTGTCTGAGTTGCGGGTCGGAAACGCAACCCGCCGCGAGGGATGCAAATTCCGCAGCGAAAGATGTATGGTTCGAGGAGGTCGCCCTCGCTTCGGGGGTTGACTTCGAGCACATACGCGCCCGGAAGGTTCGCTACTGGTTCCCGGAGATCATGTCGGGCGGAGGGGCCTGGCTCGATTACGACGGCGATGGCGCTCTGGACCTTTACCTCGTTCAGGGTGGCGAACTCGATGCGACCGGTCCCTCACGGGCGGGCAATCGCCTCTTTCGCAATAAAAGGGACGGCACTTTTCAGGACGTGACGGAATCAGCCGGTGTGGGGGATAAAAGCTATGGCATGGGCTGTGCTGTGGGAGACTATGACAGCGATGGCGATGAGGATATTTATGTCACCAATGTAGGTCCGAACGTCCTCTATCGCAATGAGGGCAACGGCACCTTTATCGACGTATCCGCGCAATCGAGAGTCGATCACAGCGGTTGGGGAACGAGCGCGGCCTTCGTCGACTATGACAACGACGGCCGCCTGGACCTGTTCGTGGTCAATTATGTGGAGTGGTCGCCCGATCGGGAAATCGAGTGCTTCGGAGGCGGGAACGAAAGGGATTATTGTCACCCGGCGAATTACAAGGCTCCCGCAGTCGATGTGCTTTATCACAATAACGGCAACGGCACCTTCACCGATGTAACGGTTTCCTCCGGCATATCGAAGGCAAGGGGCAACGGCCTGGGCGTCACCTGCGGAGATTTCAACGGAGATGGTTTAGTCGATATATATGTGGCTAATGACGGCGACCCGAACCATCTATGGATCAACAACGGAGACGGGACTTTCACCGACCGGGCATTGATAACCGGGAGCGCCGTCAACCGACACGGCATGGCAGAAGCGGGTATGGGCGTTGTGGCGGCGGATATAGAAAACGATGGCGACCTCGACCTCTTCCTGACACACCTCCGAAACGAAACCAACACGCTCTACCTCAATCAAGGCGAGTTATTCGAGGATGCTACGGTGACATCGGGACTATCTGTGCCTTCGATAAGCTACACGGGGTTTGGGACGGGGGTGGCGGACTTCGACCATGACGGGCGACAAGATATCTATACTGCGCGCGGGGCAAAATGAAAATTTTTCCAGAGAGGAACGCTTATGTGGAGTGCGCCGCCCTTTTTCTTTCTTCAGAGATTTCTTTCTTCTTC
>JAKEHD010000620.1 GCA_022615215.1 Blastocatellia bacterium | reverse complement strand
CACGAATGAAAAGCGGCGTCCGGGCCGCCGCACTCCAAATAAAATCGCCTGGCGGTGAGCTTGATGAAAAGTTTCAATCCATGCCGCGCAGAGTATAACAGAAGTCCGACCAGGATTCCGGGCAAGCCAACGATCAGAAAAGTCAGCCGCCACGAGGCGATCGTTCCTATCACGGGCAGGTCGACGGCCGGCATGTCAACGACAGAGCCGACCACCGTGCCGCCGACGATGTTCGCAAGCCCCGAACCGATGAAGATGCCCATAGCATATACACTGAGCGCCGTGCCCAATCGCTCCTTGGGGAAATAGTCGGAGATCATAGAGAATGCCGAAGGAGCCAGAGTTGCTTCGCCCACCCCAACCCCCATACGCGCGAAGAACAACGACCCGAAGCTCTTCGCCACAGCACACAGAGCGGTCGTCAGGCTCCAGAAGAACACTCCGACGGCGATCAGATTGCGCCGGCTGATACGGTCGGCAAGCCACCCCATTGGCAATCCCAGGAGAGTGTAGAATATCCCGAACGCCGCCCCCTGTAGCAATCCCATTTCGGTGTCGTTGATGCCGAGATCCCTTTGGATCGGTTTGACCAGCAGACTCAGTATCTGGCGGTCGATGAATGAGAGCGTGTAGCACACCATCAAAATGATAACGACGTACCACGCATACCTTAGCGAGGGTTCGCTCGCTTTGGATTCATCTACCGATGCTTGACTCGTTTCTACGTCCGGCATAGACATGTTCTCAATAACCTCACAATCAAACCTCGAAGCTATTATGTCAAACGCGTCGCACTATATTATCTGTTGGTCTGAATTGCAAGCGCATCATCCTGCGCGGTGCGGTGAACCATCAGTTGCGTGTTTGCCCCTCTTTCAACCCCTCTGCCCGATTCCGCTCGATTCAGAATTTGATGGCTGTCAGCGAAAGGTGAGCTTCGGTGAGCGCGTCATCAGGCTCAATCGCCTCGGCGGTGGCTTTCCTTTGCTTTCGGCAATGCTTCGAGGACATATAACTGATGACGGTGAGTGATGCGCAGAATGTGGTCAACCCTGATGGCACGGATGGGCCGCGAGCGATTAGCAAGTCGATAATTGGAATAATTGGGCATGCTTTCCCAACAATCGACCTTTCCTCTTCTTCTCTTGTTTCTCAGAGCCTCCTCCTCGTCTGGCTGCCTATTGTCCATTACTTACCGGTGTCTTCGAGCGAATGAATCGATACACAATCAGACAAATCAATACCAAAGGTAGAATGATCGAGACTGTCAGCCCGACAGGGTTGAGCTTTATCCCCACTCGTATCCCCTGTACCCCGGCCTTCAACTCCCGACCATCGCCGCCAAACAATCCTTTAAAAGCCATTTTCAATCCCCCCTGAACGGGCGCTACTAACTCTCCCTCCTTGTTCATTAAATGCACGCCGGGAGATTTGACTCCATAAATCTCGGCAACCTCACGGTTGACCATGGTTATAGTGTTGCCATAGCCAAATACATAGGCATAGTAGCTGTCTTTAGGCCCTTCCGCGCTAACGACCCAGATGAGCAGAAGAGCCAATGCGACGAAGAGAATCAACAAGAAAACATCCTTTCGCTTTCTTGAATGTCGTTTATCCATTGCTGCTCCTTTCAAGAGATGGCCTCTATCACTGAAACAAGAGCCTTATAGCAAAAGGCAAAACACCTGACGCCGCGAGAACTCCGACTGCGGGAAACCCGCCCCATATCAACACGCGACTGCACGCTCGGGTCGGGGTTTCCTGGTGGCGAGGCTTCGAAGGGAAACCGCCGAAGATCGCCACATCTAAAGCAGCTTGATGCCACGATAATCGATCACTACATAGTAGTCTCCGATCTTGAGAATATAGATTCTCCCCCTGGTGTCCCAGTGTCTTAGTTCCGCGACGATCGTTCCCTGGTCTCCATTCTTGGGCCGAAATGAACCCCACCCGTCTTCGCCGCCCAGCTTTTTCATCTCGGCAGACGGCCACGATATGAGATCGCTTTGGTTGATGCCTGAGTAAACATGGCCGGCATCAGTGATCTCGGCGACCCGGTTGACGCTCGTTGATGGCTTTCGCGAACGCTTTGCGGGCTGCGTCGTCTCCCACCAGGCCTCCCATTTTTGGTCATCGTGCCCGAAGTCCTGCCCGGTTATCTTCTTTAGCGCGTCCAGGGCGGCTTCCCGCTTCTGCTTCTCGCTGCCGCCGTCACTCAGCGTCTCAACTAACGGTCCAATCGCTCTTTTGTCACCAATCGTCGCCAATTGTTCGGCCACCGGTATCCTGAGTCTTGTACGTGGAAACTCATTCTTCAGGCAATCCAACAGTGAATCCACCGCAGGCTTGCCAATCCTCCCCAACGTCAGCAAGGCCAAATTGATATTCTTGTCATGCACCTTCGCTTCACGTATGGACGCATCCGCCTTGTACTTATCAAAATTCTGCCAATCCAATGCTGCTCTCGCTACTGCCTGGTTGAGCTTCACAGCCTTGTCGTTCTCGTCCCGGATGAATGCGAGCAACTTTGGCACAGCCGCCTCGCCCATCTCGGCAAGCTTTAGAGAAGCCTTTGTGATGACCTCTGTGTTAGAACTGGTCAAGTCTTGAATTAGTGAGTCTGCTGTTTGCAGGTCTTGCTGCGGGCGGACAACTGTCGCATTTACGACAATCAGCAAAAACAACACGAGCACTTTGAACGATTCGGTTTTCATGAGAATGCCTCTTTTCATTTGAGAACCTTCAACCCATAAACCAGCCCTATTTCTTCTTCGCCTGCTCCTTTTCCGGCAACCATGTCAAATCCGACCACAGCGAGCCTGCAACCTCATACATCACCAGATCTCTGGAGTGGCGAGCTTGGTCACTTTCACCGCTTGGCCGCCGCTCACTTCTTCTCGCCAAATTCAACAATCTCCTCGATGGGGATCATGACGATACCATTCTTTGTTTGAATTCTGATCGATCCGAGGATTACGCCTTTGATCTCCTTATTGTCCAGGTTCCCTTTGTACTCGCCAAGAAGAGGATCTGAGTCCAGGGTATTGTTGGATTTACCGCTGATTCGCAGGACCAGCCCGCCAGTGCCCCCGAGCCTTTCGATTTCCTCCGCAGACTTTCCCTCCATGAAGACACTCAGCATCTCGACCTTGCTTCCCTTTTTGAAGCTGACCCCTCGCTCGTCAATCGCCGTGATATCGGATCCCTTGCGAATCGTGTAACTGACAGAGCTTTCCTTTCCCTCTCTCTGCACGATCATCCCCTGGATTTTTCCGTCTAACACCTCGCCGTTCTTCTTCTTGATGGTGGTTGCGAACAAATTCGCTTGCAAAACGACCAAAAGCGACGCCAGATATGCCAGCCGCAGAAACCGGTTCTTCTTCATCACAGTCATCTCCTATGTTTTGTTTGAATGAACGCTTCTAGTGCTTCTGTGCAAACCATCTTGCCGGTGTCTTCAGCAACGTGCGTGCAGTCCGATTTCACCGGCGTCTTTTCCGCGCGCCCTTCCCGGTCGAAAGAGTCCAATACAGTCGACACAGGACGACGATGGGAGCGAGTATCAGCCTCACCGCGCCCCTGGCAATCACCGACCCGCGAACCGAGTCCGCGATAGATGGTGCCAGGCGTTCATAGCCCCGGATGAAGGCACGTCCCACCAGCCTTCGCGTAAGACACTCGTCGCGGAAATGACGAAGAACCCTCAGCGACTTCAAGTCTTTGCTCGTAGCCGCGACCACGCGAACATTGACCCGTACAGGGCGCTTGCCGCCGAGGCGGTCAAACTCGTTGGATTGCAGAAAGCGCAGCAGCTTGGCTTGCAGAGAGTAGGCCAGTTCGCTTATCTCATCGAGAAATATCGTGCCGCCTTCGCCCTGCTCGATTCGACCGATGTAGGCATGTGTCGCACCGGTAAAGGCTCCCTTCTCGTGGCCGAACAACTCTGACTCTAAAAGATTATCCGGGATAGCCGCGCAGTTGATGGCAACGAATGGAGAATCCCTGCGCGCCCCTTGATAGTGTAGGGCGCGAGCGACAAGCTCTTTGCCTGTGCCGCTCTCGCCCTGTATCAGCACGGTTGCGGGCGAATCGGCCAGCCGGTCGACCATTTCGAGCAGAGCGAGAATCTTGGGGTCACGCCCGATGATCTCCTTTGACGCCTTACTCTCATCGAGAAAGAGGCCGCCGTCTCGTTCAAAAGTGATGGGAAGCAACCGCAGGCTGTCGAGATAAGCGCTCGTAAAAAGGGAGACGCTCTCCACAAGTTGCAAATGCCGCTCGACAAATGCGCACGCGCGCGAATTATTCTCCAAATACAAAACTCCTATTGTCCGGCTCGCCTGCTTGAGTGGAACGGCAAGCACCGATTTGAGCCTTAAATTGATGACGCTCGCTTCTTGAGAGAATACCCTGTCCTCGGATGCATCCTTCAGAATAATAGAGACCCCGGACTCTAATACTTCTCTGAGCAGAGTGCGGCTGAATCTGTACTCTTCAAGCGATAGATTCCGGGTCTGAAAGCTGCGCGCGGCGACGACATCCGCCTCGGTTGACTCAGGGACATAAAACAGTATGAACCCGCGCTCGGCTCCTGTGGCCTCGATCAGGCGATCGAGCAGGTCTTCGCAGATAAGGTTTAATGAAGGCGTCCGGTTTTCTACGAGCGCCATCGTAACCTCGACAGCGCGTCGGTCGACGAGGCCGAAGTTCAACTCTTCGGCTTCTTGACTCGCCCTGGCAATAGATTCCCGCCTGGCCATTTCAATCAGCAGGTCGAGGCGCTCTGCGAGCGACTTCAATTGAGCGGTGACGCGCTGCAAACGCCGGTCGGCTGTATCGCCCTGAATGATTCTGACCGACTCTATGAGCGAGTGGATCAAATCCCGGAATCTCTTTTGTTCGCGCTCCAGTAAAGCGGCGAAATCATCAGGCGGGTTCCCTTTTTCATCATCTCTGGTTTTCATTCATCCGCATCGCTTGGTGTCAGTAGCCCGACCATAAGGGAGGGCTGAGGGAGTCGCTGTCCGGCCCTCCCTAACGGTCGGGCTACCGACACATATTGTCCCAATTTTTCAATCCATTCGATAGCCCCATAGACTGCGGCGTCGGGTGTACATGCGAACCGATTTATCGTGCTCGCCGGAAGCGATCTTTTTTCCATCAGGAGAGAAAGCGACAGAGAGCACGGGCGAGGTATGCGCCCCTATGCGCGTAACAAGGCTGCGGCGATCGACGTCCCACAAGGCAATCATTTGATCGTCTCCCGCCGACGCCACTTCGCTGCCATCGGGCGAAAAGGCGACCGATTTGATGCGCGCTGAGTGTCGGCCGATCACGCCGGCTTCGCGCAGCGGACCAGCCTGCCACAGGCGCACATTACCTTCATCTTCGCCGGTGACGAGGAACTTACCGTCAGGCGAAAAACTTATCGTTATAAGATGAGTGTTATTCAATTCTACGCTATCAAGCAACTGCCACGTTTCGGTATTCAACAAAAGTAGAAACCCGTATTCCGTCACACAGGCGAGCCGACGCCCGTCAGAGGAAAAAGCCAGCCCATATATCTGCCCGAGCCAGGGTAGCCTATGAGTAGCGGGTGCGTGCAGATCAGCAATCTGACGGCCCCCGGCGGTTTCGTATACGCCGTGCGATACTGCAACCAGGCGGCCATCAGGCGAAAATGCCAGACAGT
>JAKEHD010000099.1 GCA_022615215.1 Blastocatellia bacterium | reverse complement strand
CCGTGCTTGCCCTTGATTCGCTCTATCCCCGCCGCATCCATCGCCTTTTGCAGGTGATAGCGCACGGCGTTCTGGTCGAAGGGCGAGCCGTCAGCGCGGTAAAAGATGAAATCATCGAGAGCCTGAAAGCTCGACCGCTGTTTGTGAGCAAGCAACAGTTCGACGATCGCGGGAGCAAGCTGCACGGCCCCCTTGCTCGATTCGGTCTTGGGGCTTTTGAGCTTTCCCCGGTAGAGCGTATGGCGGATATGGATTTGCATATCGCCTGCGCTGAAATCCTGCCATCGCAGGGCAAGAATCTCGCCTATACGTTTTCCGGTCACAGCGACCAGCAGCGTCAACAGCCTTTCCTGGCCTTCGAGCATTGCAAGGATGTTTCTGATCTCTTGAGGCGTGAGAACAGGCTTTTCGACTTTGGCGATACTTGGTCGGTGCAGCTTCGCTCTGACCGGGCTTTGCTCGATCACGTCATACTCGACGGCCAGATCGAAGATGACGTGAAGGATGTTGTAAAAGGTTTGTCGGGTTGCGACCGATAGCTCAGGCAATTGCTGAAAGAAATCCGTCACATGCCCCGGCGTTATCTCGACCATAAGCTTTTCTCCGAACCAGGGCAGGATGTGATTATCGAGAAAGCCCCGGTATGTGTCTGCCGTCGAGGGTTCGTGGCCGGCCTTCACAGTATATGCTTTCCATCTCGCATCGAAGAACTGACGGAACGTGATGCGAGTATCTGTTTTCTTCGGTCCCCTGCCTCTGTTGTTGTGCTGATTCACTTCGGCCATGCGGGGTTCTGAGGCGCGCTGCGCCGCCTTCTTGTTCTTGAAGTTGCCTTCGATGATTTCGCGCCTCTGCTCCCACCTGCGGGTGTCATAGTTCCACCAGCGATAGCGGAGCGTCCACACGCCGTTGTGCTCCTGCACGTATCCTTTCTGGTACGATCTCTTGCGAGCCATGATCAATTGTCTCCTTTGGTCTGGCCCGCGTTCTGTTTCCTTTGAGACGGCCGCAAGATTATTCATTCGCCCCCCTCCATGTCAACCTGTCCGAGTTGATGACGCATCCAGTCCTGAAATGCAATTGAGTGAGTATCGAATCTGACGAGCCGCATATTTGCGCGGGGGATGGGGTCTTCCGCGCTCGGCCCTGTGCGCCTGTAGACCCAATCCACTGAGACGCCCAGGAACTCGGCCAGGTCTTTGGGCTTCCAAATGCGCGGGCCGGGAAGGTCGAGGCCGGGCGCATTGTCGCTCTTATGATCCGGCTTTGATGGAAAGGCTACGGTACGGCTGCTCATCGCTTCACCTCAATTCAAAGTGTGTGTGGCCTGCTGCGCCGGGCCAGGTGTTGCTACCTGGAGAACCCGATGGCGGAATCTCCCGCCCGCCCATTTCATTGCCGCGTTGATGCCGTAGAGCCAGGCTACGGATTCATCGGCTGCGGTGTGAACGGGCAAAAAGAGAGTGTCTCCATGCTGGAGCTTGCCTGTAAGGGAGTCTCGGACCTTCCAGACGACCTCGAAACGTCCGCCGTTGCGCGAGACCTCGGCGCTTATTCGGAAGTGTCGCGGCGGCTGCTTGACTTTCGGGAGCAACGGTCTTACATTGCTCCCCGCGTTCTTGTGGATTTGACTGCCTTGTAGACTTGAATCCATAAAGTACCTCCTGTTGTAAGTCGAAGAAGTTATCTTCAGGCCGGGTGATGTTGGCCCATCGCCCGGCTTGAGTTTCAAATAGCGACAAGTTGGCCCAATGGCCTTTCCACAGGCGCGAGGCTTTCAACGAAGCAATGAGCAAGTCCGCAACGGTCACAGAAGCCGCGACCGGCTTCAAGCTCAATCCACCCTGAGCAACCGTCAGCGTGACAGTGCATGGGGCCGCTGATCTTCAAGGGAGTGAAGTCATAGACAGGCGGCTCGGGATCCTCTGCAAGCAGCGCCAGCACTTCGAGCACTTCCGCTTTTCGCGCGAGCAGCGCCAGGGCGAGCGATTCCACAAGGGGCGAATCCGGGCCGTTAAGCACAAGCTCCGACCCCTCGACCGCCCAGGTAATCCCGGCAGCCATAGCCTCATCCATCAGCGAAATTATGCCCTCCATTGCTTGCGTCGACCTCCGTTCTTACCACCTCCAGCCCCGGCCTGCTCTCTCTCACTCTCACTACTCTCACCCCTAAAGGGGTGTGAGAGTGAGACGAGTGAGAGAGGGTCAGTAAGAGGCGAACTCTCATTTTCAGAATGAGAGTCGGTGAGAGTTGGTGAGGGCTCCCACCTGAAAACCTCACTACCTGAGCTATTTACGCTCGTTTCGGCGGAATGAGAGTTGGTGAGAGTTGAAAGCAGATCCCGACCCCGCTCGGTGATGAAATACGGCTCCCCCTTGCTCGATTGAGAAATTAGACTCTCACCCTTCAGGTGGCCCAAAACCCGATAAAGTGAACTGTCAGGAACGCCGGCAGCTTTGACAATCTGGTTGGCTCTAGCGCCAATTTCTTCGAAGACTGGAAGATTCAAGGCTTCGAGTATTTTCAGAGCGTGACCTTTGATGGGCGCGTGCTGCCTGTCGACTTTAGCGGCCGGCAAAAGCACAAGGCTGTCTTCGTTATTGCCGACCTCGACCTTGATCGGGCTGAGATAGTACGAGTCAAAAGGTTTCTCATCTTTTGCCTTCTCGCAACTGACCGTCAGCAAATCGTTATCGTTGGCAATCTCGATCATCACATCAGCCCCGCAGCGCAGAGAACTGTGACCGCGTTCAAGGCTGCTATGTTTGGCCGGGTGATGAATCACCCAGGTTGCTGCCGAAAGCTCGACCTGAATTCTCCGACATGAATCAGCAAAGGCAGTCATATCCTTTGAACTGTTCTCGTCACCCCCCGGCATGCACCTGGAAAGCGTATCGAAGACAACCACATCGGGCCGGACGTGCTTTATGGCCGCGATGAAAGCACTCACGGCGAGACGATCAAGCATATTGACCGCATCAAGCCAGTAGAAGATTCTCCCTGGCTTGATTCTAAAATGGTTGCGCCATGCCTGGACTCGCTTTTTCCAACCGCTCTGGCCTTCGGCGACCACGTACACGACGCAAAACCGCTGAGAAGCACACAGCATTTGATGGAGAGCGTAGAAGGATTTCATCGAGCCACTTGGCCCGTAAAGGATAGTCAGGGAGCCGCGTGCCGCATGACCAGGTATGAGCCACTCGGTCGGCGGCAACTCGTCGAGATCATCGGAGTCTAAAAGCCTTTTCGTTCGAGCGACTTCACCGAAAGCGAACTCCCGCAATGCTTCCTGATACTCAAGAGCTAGCTTTTCGTGCTCTTCGCGGGCGTCTTCGTCTTCGTCAAAGTTCAGGGTTAGGAGATGGTTTGCGATGGTAATCATCCGACGCTGCAGGGCCTTACCTCGGATGATTCGCGCGTGATAGGTGAGCGTCGCTTCATCCATTCGCGGGGTGCCGTCCATCAACGAGCCGATGTAGACAGCACCTCCCACTTGCTCGAACTCAGCGGCCTTTCGCAGTTCGTCCGTAAGGGTTATGAGGTCTATAGGTGCGCCGCGCTCCTGAAGCATAAGCATCTTCGAGAAGACGCGCCGATGCGAGTCAAGATAGAAATCCCCGCACCTGAGCGCATGGGCGGCCAGGGCGCGAACCTCGCCCGCGTCATCAAGCAGTATAGCGCCGAGAATCGAACGCTCCGCTTCAACGTTCGATGGAAGCCCTTTTTCGAGAAAAGGGTCGCGAGCGGGATCTGAGAGCTGTGATATACTCATATCGTCATCCCATCAGCAACCGAGTTATGGCCCGCCCCCAAAATACACACACTGAGGCGGGCCAAAGCTATATTCGTTATCGTTTGATCTGCCGCTTTTTTTGCGCCTCGCGCTCTCTCCGCAGCGACTCAACGTCATCAGCGCGAAAAATACGCTGCCCCCCGACGGTGCGCTCGGCGGCAAGCTTGCCTGCATCAGCAAGCTTGCGTACATAGACTGCTGATACCCCAAGTCGTAGCGACACATCATTGGTGCTAAGTAGATCGCTCATATTCACCTCCTGTTTCGAGTTGACTATACTACACCCCTGAGCTATAACCTTGATTTTGAATATGAGAAAAACATGAGAAAAAACGATGCTGTTAAAGCAGAATATGTTTGGCAGGAGGCAGGACTTACCTATACCGAGGGCGGCTTGGAACGCCTTTTAGACCCTGCGCGATGGTCTGCGCCGGTCAAGATCGATTTAGATTTAGATAGGGATAGGTTGGTATGGGAGCAAAAGGATCCTTTTAATTTTATAACCGAAGGATCGGGTATGCTTGATCAGTTTATCAAACTAACCGATGCGCCGCCGGAAAGAATTCGAGATTACGCGAGACGTTGGGGGATTCTTGACGTCTGTAAGCACGACCTGCCTTTTACGCATAATCCAGCGCCTCCGCATCAAAGATACTGGGATTGGATGCCTAATCTAAATCGATTAGAGGATGGGTCCAATAGGTTTTGTATTCCAGTTTCTGGTTTAGGCCGTGAGAGCGGATGGGGGCCGCTAGAGCCTTGGCGACAGCTTTCACGATGTATGCGTACTCTTATGAATATTGCGGCCGATATTCACCTTGAAAAACCGGGGAAAATTGAAGACTGGCGCATTCTTATAGAGTGGGATAAAAGGTATTCGCGCTGGAAGGATGATTACGGGCTTTTGCATGGACATAATATATTCCGGGACGAGGGTGAAAAGTTTTTAGATCCTCCTAAGAGTTTCAATAAGAATAAACCCCGACCAACAAAAGCGATGATAGAAGGTGCCGTAGTAGAGTTAGCTTGCGTCAATTTTACAGCCTTCCTTAGACGCCTACTTGATATGGCAGGCGTTCATGTTTCTTGGGTATGGACGACAAAAATAGAGCCCCGAACGCAATTTAGAGGGGTTGGTTTGTTTGGGGCTCTCGTAATGCAACTTATGATGGCAGTCAGTCGAACTGATGGGTTCGCAATTTGTTCGGCCTGCCACGAACCTTATATACCTAAAAGACGCCCCAGGTTTAGACAGAATAACTACTGCCCTAAGAGAGAGTGCAGGTATCTGGCAGCTTCGCGAGTTGCATCGGCGCGTTACTATCAAAAGAAGAGGGAAAACCGTTCCGAAAGCTAGTTCACGTACAAGGATTTCGATGATTCCCGGCATGGTATATCTTTTAAGCCCTGAGACAATCACATCACGCACGCCGACCCCTCGCCCGTAAAATCAAGCGCCTGCCCGCAAGAGCAGACCGTCCAGGGTGTGACGCGCGCATCTATGAACTGAGCATCGAGCCGCGCGGCCCGCTCTCTCGCCTGGTCGCGGTCACTATCTGCGCCGCTCGCAAGGCATACGAGATAGAAGCGACCGCACAGGCAGCGTAGGGTTTGCGCTCTCGGTTCGGTATAAGGTGGTATGCCGGTGATTGCCATGTTGAACACTGGACGAACCGCGCTCTCTTTATGCCCTAGCTGGGGAGCGGAAAATTGAGACGCTTTCGAATCAGGGTGATAAAGATTTGCAGCCCCTTCCTTACGTGAAACAACCGCTGAAAGAACACATCCTTAGTAAGGCCGTCACGATAGACGAACTGAAAGATGGTTACGCTCCTCAACGGATATGATATTCCATCGAATTCAACATCCTGGCTAAGGAGTCTCAATCGTGCATCCCACAGCCAGCTTTTTCTTTCGTTCTCCTTCAGCCCTGAGAATCGCTTTGCCGTGTCGCCATCTATATCCATCGCGGCGGCAATGATAATTTCATCCTTTCTCGCAATATGTTGACTGGCAGTAAAGGAAAGGCCCGAATGGTCGGTTATATCAAGAGCCCATGCGCGGTCTTTTCCTTCCGAGTGACTGACGAGATACCCTTGCTCCACAAGCCATTGCTCGATTAAATCTCTGTTTTGTAGAGCCTGATTAGTTGTAGAGTTTACGCTGTTCACGACAACACCTCGTATAAAACAGGAATCAAAATCAACATAGAGACTGCTCATAAAATCCAACACGGGCCGCCTTCACTCCCACAACGACAAGGAAGGGGACATCAACAACGGAAGCTCCGGCGCTCGCTCGCGCCTTCGCGTCTTCACCCCTCGCGGGCACGGCCCGTTTTTACGGCTCCGGCCCGCGCATCACCTGTAACTCGGCTCCCATTTCGGGCCTTTGGATATGTGGAGATGGAGGCCCACCAGAGCGCCCGGTTACAGGCTGAGAGCAAGCCAAGCGTCATGGCAGCTTCGATTCCAGGTCCGTCATGCGCCCTTCGAGGCCGGTCACTCGCTTGCTCGTCTGCACTTCGAGGCTTGCGACCTGCTTCGTAAGGTCGCGCGTGACCTCGTTTCCGAGAATCAGCTTGTCGAATGAATCCCGCATCTCCTCGCGTGTGGTCTTGGCCTGCTCTTCGAGTCGCACGATGGCTTGACGCATCTCCCTGCGGTCCTCTTCCGCCTGGGCTTCGAAGCGGTCCATTCGGTTTTCGATGCCCGCCACGATATCGGCGAGGTTGACGACCACTCCCGTGAGTTCGCCGACCGCAGAGGCCAGCGCAGAGACATCCTCGCTTGTCTGCTTCTGGACGTTCGTAAGCCCCTGAACCGATTCCTTGAGTCCCTGAATATCGCCTGTAAGCTGGGCCTGGCTGTTCAGCAGAAACTCTATCGCCCGCTCCATCTCTTCACTGGTCATTTAGATTTGCCTTTCTTTGCGGCGCGGCCTGCCCTTCAATTCCGATAAGGGTTTGCGCGGCCTGCCCGTCTTCGGTTTGACGAAATTCCTAACCTCGGATTCGGGTATCTGCCAATAGCTGCCAGCTGGAGTTTCTTGGAGTTGAGCATTATTGAACAATCCGGCATTGAGCCAAGTCCGAACGGTCGAGGCTGCAACCCCTAATTTCTCCGCTACTTCTCTCACAGTCAGCATATTTGGCTCTCTCTTAGCCATGATGCGCCAAACTCTAGCGCACCTGTCGAAATTTCACAAGCTCGATTGTATCACCAGGCCGCCGAGTTATTCAACAAAATTCTGACAGGTATGTTGATTTTTTGCTTGCAATAATCTGACAGATATGTTATTCTTTTGTACATCAGGTTGATTGATTCTTTGAAATCGGCGGCAGTCAGGCAACGGGTTTCGCCCGCAGACACGCCACGAGATACCCCGGACGCGAAGCGCAGAGGCCACAAGGTCAGATGAACGGCGGCGGAAGGGGACACCTAAAAGGGCCGGGTGAATCGAAGAGGCTCAGGGTGCGGGAACCCCACAAGCCGCCGAGCGGGAAGAGGAACATCGCACACCGAATCAGAATCAACAACCAACCTCGATTAACAATCTGACCGCCCGCTATATGAGATTGAGAGAAGGGCGAGATGATGGACGGGTCGAGCGCACACACCAACCAACCACGACACCGCAAATTTCAATCGAGCAACATCGCCGGGATCCTTCGAGAGTAACCGGCAGAGTAGATGAAGGAGGAATCACACCATGTCAGCAACAGCGCTAGCAGCGACCGAATGCCGATTGGTTGAAATCGAGCATCGCGTAAAGGCTTTCTATCAGCCGAAAGGCTCCATAGAGTTTCGCTACTACAACCGCGCGGGCGATTACGTTTTGGTCTACAGCCATTGGAGCGGAAAGCCCGGCATGAGCGATGAAGAGATAAAGAGCTTCTACGCTGAGAATGAGTT
>JAKEHD010000098.1 GCA_022615215.1 Blastocatellia bacterium | reverse complement strand
TGACTCTCGGGGGGCTGGCCATCGCCATCGGCGCGCTTGTAGATGACGCAATTATCGATGTCGAGAATGTGTTCCGCCGCCTGAAGCAGAACGCGCAACTGGCCATGCCCGAACCTGTGGTCAGGGTTATCTTCAAAGCTTCGAGCGAAATCAGAAACTCCATACTCTTCGCCACGCTTATAATCATTCTGGTCTTCTTGCCACTCTTCAGCCTGGGCGGTTTCGAGGGCCGTATGTTCGCGCCGCTTGCTTTCGCATACATTATCTCGCTCTTTGTCTCGCTCATTGTCGCGCTCACCGTGACGCCCGTGCTGTGCTACTACCTGCTCGGACGCTCAAGGCTCATTCACGACGAAAGAGACTCACGGGTCGTCGCGGGCTGCAAGCGCCATTACGCCCGGATGCTTAATTGGACGTTGCGCCGCCCTTATCAAATCATCGGCGCTTCAGCGACAATGCTCTTAGTGGCCTTACTCATGGGACCTCTGATGGGCCGAGAGTTCCTGCCGCCCTTCAACGAAGGCGCTTTGAACATCAACGTGAATCTTCCGCCCGGCACCGCGCTTGCGGAGTCGAACCGTATAGGCAAGATTATCGAGGGCGTGCTGCTCCAGACGCCGGAAGTGGTCTCAACAACCCGGCGAACCGGGCGCGCCGAACTCGACGAGCACGCGGCAGGCGTCAATACCAGCGAAATAGAGGTCGTGACCAGAGAGGGCGACCGACCGCATGCCGAGATGATGGAGGAAATCAGACAAAACCTGGCCCGCATTCCGGGCGCAGAGGCCGAAGTCGGCCAGCCTATTTCGCACCGTATCGACCATCTCCTTTCAGGTACACGTGCGCAGATAGCGATAAAGCTTTTCGGCCCGGACCTCGCCACGCTTCGCAGCAAAGCGGGCGAGATTCGTAATGTGATGGGTGAAATCCCCGGCATTGTCGATCTCCTGGTCGAGCCGCAAGTCGGCGTGCCGCAGGTACAAATCAACCTGGACCGGCAGGCCGCCGCTGCTGTTGGCTTGCGCGCCGAGGACTTGGCCGAAACGGTCGACACAGCTTTCAATGGTCACGTAGCTTCTCAGGTGCTTGAGGAGCAAAAAACTTATGACGTTCTGGTGCGCTTCGACGACTCGGCCCGTCAATCTGTCGAATCGATCAGTCGAACGTTGATCGATACTCCGACAGGAGCGAAAGTACCAATTGACCAAATTGCTGAAGTCAGAGTAGATCAAGGACCGAATACCATCAACCGCGAGAACGTGCAAAGGCGTATCATCGTTCAGGCCAATGTCGCCGACCGGGATCTAGGCAGCGTCATCGCAGATGTACGCGTGGCAATTAACCAGGGAGTGCAACTCCCGCAAGGCTACTTTGTACAATACGGCGGGCAGTTCGAGGCCCAAGAGAAAGCATCCCGGCAAATCACGATTCTCTCCCTCGTTGCCATCGCAGGCATATTCCTGCTGCTTTATATCGCTCTGAAATCGGCACGGTCGGCCATGCTGGTCATGGCGAATCTGCCGCTCGCTCTTATTGGCGGCGTGGTGATGGTCTTCTTGTCAGGGGGCACTCTCTCTATTGCTTCGCTCGTCGGCTTCATCACCGTGTTCGGCATAGCCACACGCAATGGAATCATGCTTATCAGCCACTATACGCACCTGATGAAAGAGGAGGGGGTTGGTTTTCGTGACGCAATCGTGCAAGGCTCGATGGAAAGATTAAGCCCGATTCTTATGACAGCTCTTGTGGCCGGCATCGGCCTTGTGCCGCTTGCGTTAGGCGCGGGCGAGTCGGGCAAGGAGATTCAGCAACCAATGGCAGTAGTCATCCTCGGCGGAATCGTCACTTCGACCTTCTTAAACATGATCGTAATCCCGGCACTTTATTTGAAGTACGGCCTTGCCGAGAAGCAAGCGATGACAGAGGTATATGCTTTAGGTCAGGAGTCGCCCGTTACCGGCGATTAGATAAGGGTGCCGCGCTGCAACCTTCGCAATCCCTCAAATTCGGGTCTTCGCTTGCCCGACTTCTGCGCCCTCGTTTTGAGCGCGAATGATAAGGATAACGTCGGCTTTTTCAACCGGAGAGCCATCCTCAAGGTCGGTCAGGTGGATCGAAAATCGCCCGTTTCAAAAAAAGCTTGACCCTGGAACTCGTTCCACAGTTTATAATCCCATTGTGACTGCGAAGCTTCAAAGGAGCGGGTTTCTAAGGTCGGGAGAACTGGCGCGCATTGCAGGCGTGAGCGCGGACACCTTGCGCCATTACGAGCGAAAGGGGTTACTCCCCGCTCCGCGCCGCTCGTCTAACGGATACCGCGAGTATCCTGCTGAAACGCTGGAGCGAGTCCGCCTCGTGCGCCGCGCCCTCGCCGTCGGGTTCACGATTGACGAACTCGCGCGTCTCTTCAAAGAGCGCGACCGTGGCGGCGCTCCCTGCCGGGAGGTGCGCTCGCTTGCAGAAGAGAAGCTCGCCCGCCTGAACGTGCAGATCAGCGAAATGACCGCCATGCGCGATGAGTTGCAGGCCCTCTTGAAAGACTGGGACGAGAAGCTGTCCGATACCGAATCGGGCGAGCGAGCCAGGTTGCTCGAATCTCTTTCGGAAGCAAATTCCATCTCCGAAGAAAGGCTTTCTCCTTTTGCGCCTCGCGCGTCAAAGAGAACTCGACAAAGAAAGGAATCGAAGCGATGAAGAGCAATCTCTTTTTTTCAATAACCATTTCGATATTTGCATGCTTATCTATTGCCTACGGTCAGCAACAGGCATCCTCCTGTCCGCTTCACAAAGAGCATCAAGAGCAAAAAAACACAGCCCAACAGCATGAACATCGAGATCACAAACGGCCGACAAATCCTCAATCGGGCGCAACCCATGACGCGCACCTCGACGGGGTGAACGCGCGGGGAGACCGTGCTATGGGATTCTCGCACCAGAAGACCACACATCATTTTCACCTGACCCCGGAAGGCGGCCTGATCGATGTTACCGCAAACGACACGGAAGACACCGCCAGCCGCGATCAAATAAGAAGCCACCTCGCGGAGATCGCTCGATTATTTTCGCAAGGCGATTTTGAAAAACCGATGATTACGCATGACCGGACTCCGCCGGGAGTTCCCGCGATGGTGCGATTGAAATCGCAGATAGATTATCTCTACGAAGAGACGGAGCGCGGAGGCCGCGTGCGCATCTCCACTCGCAACCGGGAAGCCCTCGATGCCATACATGAGTTCCTGAGATTCCAGATAACGGACCACCAGACCGGCGATTCACTGGAAGTCAAATAAGCAGGTCGGCAGGTGCCTTCGGCGACGTCGTTCTGAGACACGGCGACACGGCGACGCGGAGAAAAAGTTCCATCCCCGCGTCGCCGGAGCGTAGTCGCTCCTATGTCGCCCACTCTCCGCGTCCTCTTCCCCCTGCTCAGGGTCCGTTCTTTTTATGTTTGTCCATCCAGCCTGAAATGTTTTCTATCTTTGCCATCCAGTGACTCGGGCGGCGACGAATGCCGTGAGGTTCGCCGGGCACTCGCACAAGCACGGCTTCGACGCCCAAAAGCTTGAGAGCCTGAAAGTATTGCTCGGACTCTGACATAGGGGTTCTATAATCCTCTTCGCCCGTGAGTATCATCGTCGGGGTCTTGACGTTTTTAACCACCGAAAGCAGGGATCGCTTCTCGTAGTGCTCTACATTGTCCCAGGGCATGCCGGGGAACCAGTATTTGGCGACGAATGCGGAGATGTCCGCCGTGAGGACGAAGCTGTACCAGTTGATGACCGGATAGACCGTCACCGCCGCGCGGAACCTGTCGGTTCGTCCTATCATCCAGCAGGTCAGCACCCCGCCTCCGCTCCCTCCCGTCACAAAGAGGTTGCCCGTGTCTATGTACCCTTTTGCGATAACGGCGTCGACTCCCGAATTCAGATCGTAGAAATCGTCTCCGGGATAGTTGTGATGAATCAGGTTGCCGAACTCTGCGCCATAGCTCGTGCTGCCTCGCGGGTTCGTATAAAGCACGACATACCCTTTGGCCGCCCAGACCTGCTTTTCGAAATCGAAGCGGTCTCCGTAGTCGGCAAACGGCCCGCCGTGAATCTCAAGTATCAGCGGGTACTTCTTCGACGGGTTGAAATCGGGCGGCTTGATTATCCAGCCGTGAATCTTTCTTTTGTCATGCGAAGATTCGTACCATATCTCTTCCACCTCGCCTAACCTCTTGCCTGCGAGCAGGTCTGCATTGATCGAGGTGATGACTCTGGCCGAAGGGTTGCTGTAAGTCGCCACGGCGATATCTGAGGGAACATTGGGGCGGGTGTAGGTGAAGGCGAATGCGCCGTTCTTGCCTACGCTGAAAGCGCCTCCCGAATAGGCGCTGCCCGTGCCGCCGAGATTTCCGGTCAGTTGTTTCATCTTTCCGTCGAGCGAATAGAATGCGAGTTTGGTGTTCCCCTGATCGTCGTAGGTGAAATAGATACCGCTCGCGTCGGTCGCCCATTGCGCATTTGAAACGTCCCTGTCGAGGTTCGCCGATATGAGGCGCGAATCGCTCCCGTCGCGGTTCATAACGTACAGGCGGGAGACCTGATATCCCTGATACTTATCATCGAATCCCAGATAGGCGATGCGTTTTCCATCGGGCGAAACCGCAGGCGAGCCATCAGGCCCTCTGCGGTCGGTGAGCGATTTGACCGAGCCATCGGCCAAAGAGAACTCATAGACTTCCGAATCGAGCGGTTCGAGTTCGTAGTCGTCGCGGCGATTGACAGACATAATCAGGTGTTTGCCGTCCGGCGTCCATACGGCCTCGCTCGCGCGGAAGCCGGGGCCGCCGTGATGGTAGTTGCCGCTCGAAATTTGTCGGGGCGTGCCTCCTTCTGACGGGACGACGAACAGGTGCGTATAGCCCGGCTTCAAATAGCCCGGCCCGTTGAAACGATAGACCAGTTTATCGATGACCGTAGCGGGTTCGGCCCACTTCGCGCCGGGAGGCGGAGAAGGAATCCTGGCCACCTGCGGCGGGCGTTCGGGGACGAACGAGGTGAACGAGATCAGCTTGCCATCCGGGGACCAGGCGATGCCGCTCGGCGGATATTGCAGATTGGTGAGCCTCGCGGTCTGCCCTGTGTCCATCCATCGCATGTAGATTTGCGTGGAGCCGTCTTCATCCGAGATATAGATTATGCGGTCTCCATCGGGCGACCATCTCGGCGAAGAGTCGTTGCGATTGCCTGTGGTCAAAGGCCGACTGTCGCTTCCGTCGAAATTGATGATCCTGAGGTTCGAATACGTTCTGTCGGTTTTAATGTCCGAGAACCGGCGAACGTAAATGATCTTTTTTCCATCGGGAGAGATTTGCGGGTCAGATGCAAACTCCAGGTTGAAAGCATCCATCGCCGTCAGGCGGTCGGTCTTTTCCTGCGCCGCCGACGAAATGAAGAGCGCCAGTAACAAGCAAAAAGCAATTGCGATTTTCGATGAAAAGTTTCGCATGAGCCACCTCCGTTTTCACTCAAGATATGGTTTCGCTCAGAAAGATTTTCACGAACTATGATTGGAATTCTCGGTCGTGTCAAGCTGTATGGGCTATTCGCAAAATGGCCCTATGAAGGCCGAACATCTTATAACCACAAGTGTGTAGAGGATCAATGCGCCCTCACCGCTACACCCGCCCGCGCAGAGGTTCGGCGCAAACAAGGATTGCGGATAAAGCAGGGCCGTTGCAAAGTAGGTTGACAAAGAGAAAGGCCTGGCCTGGGAGCGCAGGCATCCTGCC
>JAKEHD010000097.1 GCA_022615215.1 Blastocatellia bacterium | reverse complement strand
GGACTCTCGTGTCTCAAGCTCGGAGATGAGGCTCGGGTGCGATTGGATGAATTTTCACCCCTCAACGTCGCCAGCGCCCAGTAGCGTGAGGTACACCGCAAGGTTCGCGAGCAAGGCATGCAGGCAGGATGCCGAAGAAAGAAATCTTTATGCGCTCCCACGCCGATCATGGTTCGTCGGAAATTTCGTCTTCGTAGAAAAATGCCGGGCCGCATACGACGAGCAACCTGAGTGGATCGCTGCCCGTGTTTTCGAGCGTATGGCGGTGTCCGCGCGGAACGTATACAGCATCCCCCGCGCAGACTTCGCACTCTTCATCATCAACGCTCATCCGTCCGCGCCCTGAGAGGATGTAATAAATCTCTTCCATTTCGTGGTGATGATGAGGGGTGACGGCCCTTCCGGGCGGAAGTGTCTCTTCGGCCAGGCTGCACAGAGTTATATCGCTCGTCGTGCGGTCCATGAGCGGGCGAAGCTCCGATCCGTGCCGGGTAGTGATTACGCGCGCGCTGTCTCGATTCGTGATTATCATAGGTGATCGTTTATTCAACCCGGACGGACAAACGGCCCGGCGCAGTCACGGGTTCGGTTTTCGATTCACTTTTTGGATTCGACCTGTCCGGCGGCCTGAAGCCAGGCGGCCCATCCGCCCCTCAGAGCGCGCACACGCTTGAAGCCTTTGTCGAGAAGTACCTGCGCCGCACGGGCGCTTGTCGCTTCGTCCGGTCAGGCGCAGTAAGTGACGACCTCCGCATTTCGCGGAATCTTCTTCAAGTTCGACTCTACTTCATCGAGCGGTATTTGCAGCGCCCCCCTGATCTTCGAATCGTAAGAGTCCAGGTTGCGAACGTCGATTACGCTCACGGGCTTCTTCTTTGCGATCAGCAGTATAAGCTCGTCTACGGAAATGCGTCCGACCGCGTCTTCTCCCTGACGGGTCAGCGCCGCGCCCTGTGAGAGCAGGGCGGTAAAAAGTAAAACGAAAAAAGGCAGAAGAATCTTTCTACTTTCAACTTTTTGCCTTCTTATGAGCGAGGACTGATCTTTAAGATTCATAGCGCGATCTCCTGAATAAGGTTTATTTCTTTTGGAACTGTTATTTTGCCATGCGCGTTCAGGTAAAGGCCAGATGGCGACTGGCGGCGGCACCGGAAACTCCGAGGGGTCGAAGGGCATCCCGAAAGTTTCCAAGCTTCGAGTTTTGGCTTGATATGACGGAGTAAAAGGCATAACATGGCCGCCGAGACGCGCATAAAGATATCTTTCGTCCTCGGCGCGTCCCACGATCAATAATCGGGAGATAAAGCAGGTGAAGTCGAATAGAAAACTGGCGACCTTCATCGTGTGCGTAATGGTCCTGAGCTTCGCCATTGCGCAGGGCAGCAGCGACCGCCGCGCACTGCGGGATTCTCGTAGCGTCACGCTTCCCACTTACGCAATACTCGACGAACAGAGCGAACCTCTGATCGCCTCAGACGGCAGGGTGGGATTCATCTCGTCTGTGACGGGCGGCATGCTCGTCTCGTTCAACATGAAGACCGGCAAAGTCCTCTCGTCGATAGTCGTGGGCAAAACCGCCGGGCCTATATCGATGATAGAGACGGGCAAACGGCGGCTGATCGCCGTGCCTGCTGCAAACGAACCCGATCAGGGCCATCCTGCGACCATAAGCGTGATCGATGCGACAAGCGCCCGCCAACTCGATTTGAAGGCGCTCCTGGTGCTTCCGGCCGACGCCCACATCACGCCGAAGACGCGCGCCCTTCTGACCGAAGACGGGCGATACTGCCTGATAGCTTCGAGCTTCGCTGTGCCTGAACTCATGTCGTTCGACGTGGAGACAGGGCAGATGGTCTCTCAACTCCCGCTCTTCGGCCGACCTTCGGAGGTGGCCCTCTACGACCGTAACGAACGCCGGGCGATTGCGATAGTCAGCGCCGAGTCCAACTACCTCTCCGTATTCAGGCTCACGCCTTCGGGGCAGTTGAGTTCGGCGGCGAACTTCACTCCTTCGGACGCGCGCTTTTCCGAGTCGAACAATCCGGTCTTCAGCGCAGACGGCCGGGCCATATATGTCGCCGCCTCGAAGGGGGATCGACTCTTCGCCGTAGATGCCCGTAGCGGCGCTCGATTCGGCAGCCTGGAGGTCTCCTCTCCTCAGAGAATAACCGCCATAAAACTCTCCGACGGCGGCGAGATGATCGGAGTGACGCGCACGCGCCGCCCCATTGATAACGCGCCCGGCGGCGTCACCATAGCCACGATTCATAGAGGCCGACTCCGCGTTCAATCGGAATTCACTCCACCCGACGATATAGAGTTTTCGCCCGCAAACAACGTCGAGTTCGACGGCGAAGCTTCCGTGGCATTCGTAGGCTCGAAGAGCGGTTTGCTCTTCGCTTTCAGCACCGAAACGGGCGAGCTTGAATCGCATCACCTGATAGGGAGCCGTCTGAACCGCGTCGCGCTGAACCCGGAGGCTCGCGCGGTGGCGGCCGTTCGGTCGTCGCCAACCGGAGATGAGGTCGTCATAGTCCGCTTCGATGTGGTCGAGGAAGACGAGCCGGGCGAGCTTCCCGCCCCGGTGATAACATCGCTCAAACCGGATGTGGCCGAACAGGGCCGAGCGAAAAACCTCAACCTCCTGGTGCGCGGCGAGAACTTCGCCGAGGGCGCGGTTCTCTTGGTCAACGGCAATGAGGCTGCGACCGAGCAGGCCAACGACGGGACGGCGCTCGCAACAAGGCTCAACAGGGAGTTGTTCGCTCAAGCGGGGGACATAAGCATTCAGGTGAGGGCCGCTAACGGCGATCTTTCGCCCTCCGCTGCGTTGCGCGTCGTGAGACCCGCGGACCCGGTTATCGATAAGATAAAACCCGATGAAGTGCCCGGACCTGCGGAACCGTTCACGTTGAAGGTCGTGGGGAAGAACTTCCGCCGCAGCTCGACCATATTCGTCGACGGGCAGCCTTTGAACACGGAACGGCTCGGCGAGGATTCGCTCCGGGCCGAGGTCTCTTCGGAACTGGCGGGCACAGTCAAGCGCCTGACTGTGCAGGTCCGCGACCTCGCGGTGCCGGATGTGGTTTCGAATGAGAGGGAGTTGAACGTATTCGGTCCCCGCATACGGACTCTGAGAACAGGACCGAACACGGTTGTGGCCGGGGCGGGCAGTTTCAAATTGAAGAT
>JAKEHD010000619.1 GCA_022615215.1 Blastocatellia bacterium | reverse complement strand
GGGCGAGCCGCCCTTCCAGACCACAAGCTGGCCGAAAACTCAACTGAACCTGAATTAGAATCTATCGAGAGATTCACTAAAACCTTATACCCGATAATGTCTACTATATACTAAGTCCCTGCGGATTGATAAGCGCCGAGGACATATTTTTCGATTCCGCGCGCCCATCCCTCGTCGTCGTTGGACGTGGTCACGTTCGTGGCGAAGGCATGCACCTCGTCGACGGCCTGTCCCATGGCGATGCTCAGGGCCGCTTGCTGAAACATCTCTACATCGTTAGGCCCATCTCCTATCACGGCCACCTGATCGGTCGAGATGCCAAATACTTCTGCGAGGCGGACCACGACCGTCCCCTTGTGCATGCCGTGCGCGGTCACATCCAGAAAGCGCGGCTTGGACCGCGAAGCCGAAACCATTTCCGATAGCTCATCGAGAACCCTTTCTTCGGCAATCGCAACGAGTTCAGGTTTTCCGACGACGGTCAGCTTGTTGAGGCCCCCCGCAAGGCGCGCTCCGTAATCATCCATATTGGGACTGAAGCCCGATGTGTGCTCTTCGCGGTCGACGAAAGAGTTGCGTTCCGACACGTACCACTCGTTCTGGTCGTAGAGCCAGACGCCTATACCGAGGTCGTCGGCTATGGCCTTGATGCGTGCGCTCACATCCGCAGGGATTTCGCTTGTGGCCATCACTTCGCCTTCTGCGGTAATCACGAGCGCCCCGTTGAACGCGGCAAACGGCGAGCGCAGATTTAGCAGTTCCGCGAGCGGACGTATGCTGCGCGGAGGGCGCGAAGAGGCCAGCGACAGCTTTATGCCTCTTTCGTAGAGATTGGCCGCCGCCTCGCGGGTTCGCAGAGTGACTTCGTGGTTCGATGTGATGAGCGTGCCGTCAATGTCGGAAACGACGAGCGATATATCATTAGGCATAGGCATGGTCCTGAGTCAGCTATCAGCCCTCAGCCGTCAGCCATCAGTTTTCGATCTCCCCCTCTGTCGTCTGTAGCTGATAGCTGATAGCTGATAGCTGATGAAAGGTTTAGTGGGCTTGCCCGTGCGCGATTGGAATCCTTTCCTGAACAATCTCCAATAGCGCCTTGAGGCCCGCAGCGATGTCGGCTCCGAGATGCACACGTATGGCTCGGCGATGGCGGCTCGCAAGCGATTGAAAATCGCCTAGCGCCTGCGCCTGTTTCAAGACGCCGAACGTGAACGGCTCGCCCGCTATCGGAACATCCTTCGCGTCGTCAGCCGTGATCTGAATGAATACCCCGCTTTCGGGACCGCCCTTGTGCAATTGCCCCGTCGAGTGCAGGAAGCGAGGTCCGTAGCCGGTCGTCGTCGCCACTCTTAGCGCGTCGCGCAGGTGAGAGCGAATGGCCCGAATCGCGGCTTCGTTCTCTTCGCTCTCCTGAATGTAATCGCAGAGCGCGACATAATCGCCCGCCTTCACACGACCCAGATGGGCCGCGAGAAAATCTTCTATCGAATGCCCCGCGCCTATCTGCTGAAGAGTGTCCGCGTCGCACAGCGCAACGAGGCCTCGGCCATCGGCCGCGCGGTCCTGTTCGGGCAGCGCGCCGTTCTGCTTGTACTCTTCGAGCAGAGCTTTCGTGTTGTCCTTGCTCTCCTGCACGTTGGGTTGATCGAAGGCATTGATCCCGATGATTACGCCCACGATGGCCGTAGCCATCTCCCACACGTAGAACTCTTCGCCCAGATCCAGCGTGTCGTTGAGCGTGCGGCGCACTACAGGGTGGCCCGCCGATTCGAGCGCGCGAAGTTTGGTTTCAGTATCGGCATCTATCTCGCCCACGCTTATGTGGACGAATAGCCGGTCCTTTCCGTAGGCGTTGGGCGCGCCGAGAGATTCGCCCGCGACGGGGATTATGCCTTTGCCTTCCTTACCTGTGCTTTCGGCTATGAGTTGCTCTATCCACAGGCCGAGCGATGCAATGTCAGGCGAGGTCGAAAGCGTAAGCTTGTCGCGCCCCGCGTTTGCGAGCGTGCCGAGTATGGTTCCAAGCCTCACGGCAGGGTTGTCTTCGGCTGGCACGTAATGGGCGCAGGCGTGATGCGCGCGTTCGGCCCGGTCGAGCAATGCTTTGAAGTTGAACCCTTGCAACGCCGCAGGCACCAGGCCGAAGAAAGAGAGCGCCGAATAACGCCCGCCTATGTCCGACGGATTGATGAAGATGCGGCGGAAGCTGTCGCCTTTGGCCATCTCTTCCATCAATGTGCCCGCGTCGGTTATGGCGACGAAGTTTTCGCCCGCGCGCTCGCCTTTGATCTCGCGCAAGCGATTGAAGAAGTATTTGTAGAAGACGAGCGGCTCGGTCGTGCTGCCCGACTTGCTCGAAACTATGAAGAGCGTGTGCGAGAGGTCTACACTTTGCTCGAAAGCGGCGACCGTCGCAGGATCCGTGCTATCGAGAACATGGAGTTCCGGGTATCCGTTATGGCCTCCGAATGTGCGGCGAAAGACTTCGGGGCAGAGGCTGCTGCCGCCCATTCCGAGCAGCATCACATCGGTGAAACCATCGCTGCGAATTCGCTCGCTGAAAGCCGAAAGCTCGTCTGCCGCTTCCACGAGTTGATCGACGACCGTCACCCAGCCGAGCGCGTTGCGAATGATCTTTTGATGCTCCTCATCGTCTTTCCAGAGCGTGGCGTCTTTGTTCCAGATACGGCGGACCCACTGCTCTTTCTCCGCGCGTTTCGTCGCCGCCTGCACATCTTCCGCATAATTGCCGAGCGAGGCGGTCTGGCGTTCGAGCAGGCCGCTCGTGATGGCCGCTTGCTTCGAAGATATGCTGCCGATCAATCCGCGAAAAGCGTCTATGAACGACTGCACGGCCTCGTCCTGCAACTTCTGCGTGACAGCTTTTGTATCGATGCCGATCTCGTTCAATTTTGCGATGGCCTCTGCGGCCTTATCGGCATCTTCTTCGAGGCTCAGGCGCACTTTGCCATGATCGCGGAAGGCCGTAAAGGTCGCGGGAGGAACGGTGTTCACGGTATCAGGTCCGATCAGTTCTTCGACATAGTAGACATCGCTGTACTTGGGATTCTTCGTGCCGGTGCTTGCCCACAGAGGCCGCTGCACGCGAGCGCCCTGATCGCGGAGTTTTGCGAATCGCTCGCCGCCGAAAATATCCTTGAACCGCTGATAGATCAGCTTTGTATTGGCGACGGCCGCTTTGCCGAGCAGCGCCGTGAGGCTCTCCTGTTCAGCTTTATCCGCGGAGCGGCGTATGCGGAATTCGAGTTCGTTATCGACGGCGGTGTCAACGCGGCTGACGAAGACGCTTGCGACCGATGCTACGTGGCCGAGAGGCTCTCCTGCTGCTGCCCTCTGTTCGAGGCCGGCGATGTACGCGTCGGCCACCTGCTCGTAAGTCTCTATGGAAAAGATCAGCGTGACGTTGATATTTATGCCTTCGGCTATCAACTCACGGATTGCGGGTATGCCTTCCGGGGTGGCCGGGACTTTTATCATAGCGTTCTTGCGGTCGAGGGCGGCCCACAACCGCTTTGCTTCGACTATCGTGCCTTCGGTGTCTTCGGCAAGGAGCGGAGATACTTCAAGGCTCACATATCCGTCGATGCCGTTGGTTTTGACGTAGACGGATTCGAAGAGGTCTGTGGTGCGCTGTATATCTTCGATGACGAGGTTTTCGTATATCTCCTGCACATCTTTACCTTCGGCTATGAGTTGGCGCATGGATTCGTCATAGTCTGTGCTTCCGGCTATGGCTTTCTCGAAGATAGCCGGGTTGGATGTGACGCCGCGCAGGTCGTCTCCGCCGACTTTTTGTTGAAGATTGGAAGTGACTCCTTTGGGCAAGCCGCTGATTTTGCGCGCGAGGTCGCCCGTAGTGAGCAGCGCGCGGCGGATGTTGTCGTACCATATACTCTGTCCGTGTTTCTGCAATTCTATCAATGGATTTTCACTCATAAAATGTCCTCCCTGCGGTTACCTTCAATAACAATGATGAGGGTGGGAAACTCGCCCGGCGAGTCGTATCCCTGCCCGGATTGCCGAAGGCATGTTTCTCTATTGAATTTCGTTTGAAGCGGCGAAGGCAGCGTTCCTGCCCTCACAATGCCTCTACGAACGAGAAGCCTTGACTCGTTCTATGGCCGCGCGAGCTTCGGCGACGACGTTTTCAGTGGTGAAGCCGAATTGCTTGAGCAATTCCTTGAGCGGGGCAGAGGCTCCGAAAGTGCGCCGCGCGATTATTCCGCCGTCAAGCCCGACGTAGCGACGCCAGCCGAGGCTCGAACCCGCTTCGATCGCTACGCGCGCGCGCACTCCTGACGGAAGCACCGACTCGCGATACTCTTCCGTCTGACGCTCGAAAAGTTCGTAGCTCGGTATGCTTACGACGCGCGATTTTATCCCTTCGGCGGTCAACTGTTCGTGAGCGGCCATGCACCATTGAAGCTCAGACCCCGTGCCCATAAGTATCACATCGGGCGTGCCGTCGGAATCCGCGAGGATGTACGCGCCCTTTTGCACGCCTTCGGCCGAAGCATACTTTGTGCGGTCGTAGGTGGGCAGCGGCTGACGGCTCAAGATGAGCGCTGCCGGATGGTCGTGCGAGGTCATCATGATGCGCCACGCTTCGGCCACTTCGTTCGCGTCGGCGGGCCTGAGCACGAGCAGTTGCGGAATGGCGCGCAGGCTTATGAGTTGCTCGATAGGCTGATGAGTCGGGCCGTCTTCGCCCACGCCTATCGAATCGTGCGTGAATATGTACATGACCGGAAGTTCCATCAGGGCCGATAGCCTTATCGAAGCGCGCATATAATCCGAGAAGATCAAAAAGCCCGACCCGTAAGCATGCAACTTCGCCAGCCCCATGCCGTTTACTATCGATCCCATCGAGTGCTCGCGCACCCCGAAATGGAAATTGCGCCCGCTGTAATCGTCCGCCTCGAAATCGCCCGCATCGGTGATTCGTGTCTTGGTCGAGGGGGCAAGATCCGCAGAGCCACCTATGAGCCAGGGCACGCGCCCTGCGATAGCGTTCAGCACCTTCGCGCTCGCATCGCGTCCAGCCACGCCTTTTTCATCGGCCGGAAAGACGGGAATGTCCTGGTCCCATCCATCGGGCAGCTTGCGCGCCTGAATGAGTTCCCACTCGGCAGCAAGGTCCGGGTGCGCCTCTTTGTAACGAGCAAACTTCTCATTCCATTCGGCTTCGGCCTTTTGCCCGCGTTCAGTGGTCCCCTGTATCATGTGATCGGCGACTTCATCGGGCACGAGGAACTTGGCATCCGACGGCCAGCCGTAACGCTCTTTTGTCAGGCGTATCTCTTCTTCGCCGAGAGGTTCGCCGTGCGCGGCGGAGGTGTCCTGTTTGTTGGGCGCGCCCCAGGCTATGTGGCTGTCGACGATTATGAGCGTGGGCCGTTCGGTCTCCTTGTGCGCGGTGTCTATGGCGCGCTGGAGAAGTTCGACATCGTTCGCGTCGCTTACTCTGAGCACGTTCCAGTGATAAGACATGAAGCGCGTGCCCACATCATCGCTGAACGCGAGCGCCGTATTGCCCTCTATGGTTATGCGGTTGTTGTCGTATATCCACACGAGGTTGCTCAGTTTGAGATGGCCTGCAAGGGAAGCCGCCTCCTGCGAGACGCCTTCCATCATGCAACCGTCGCCCGCGACGGCATAGACTCGATAATCGACTATTTCATGGCCGGGGCGATTGAATCGCGCGGCGAGCCATCGCTCGGCAATAGCCATGCCGACGGATGTGGCTACGCCCTGGCCGAGCGGACCCGTCGTGGTTTCTACGCCCGCTGTGTGTCCGTATTCGGGGTGGCCGGGCGTGAGCGAACCCCACTGTCGGAATCGCTTCAATTCTTCGAGCGGGAGGTCGTATCCTGTAAGGTGCAGCATCGAGTAGAGCAGCATCGAAGCGTGGCCCGCCGACAGCACGAAGCGATCTCGATCAGGCCATTGCGGGTTGCGCGGGTTGTGCCGCAGGTAGCGGTCCCACAGGACGTAAGCGACGGGCGCAAGCGCCATAGGTGTTCCGGGATGGCCGGAATTGGCCTGCTGTACCCCGTCCATCGACAGGGTGCGAATCGTGTTTATACACAACTGATCGAGTTTTGCGTCCTGGCTCGTTCGGTAATCGTCTATAGGCTTCATTGCATGGCTCATAATAGTTGCGTTCTCCTTTTATGAAAGTCCTCACCCGCAGCTACATCGGTGAGAGGGTTGTTTACCCGACTGACAGCGGAACACAGTGTGTTCTACAGCTTGAAATAAGATTTCACGGAAGTTGCACGCGCCCGTCAGGTAAAAACTGAAACTCACATAAAGATTTCTTTCTTCGCGGGCGGGCGTCCGATGGTATCTCTTTTCTTTTCCGATCGCGTCCGAGGACCGGCTGATACAGCTTCTATTCGGGAATGACCTGATCGCCGTCATTTATTCCGAGCAATTCGCGCTCGGCCTGAAGCCAGTCTTCGATCGCGTGGCCTTCGCCGCCCCCGCGCGCCAGATATATTTCGTAAGCGCGCTGCCCGATCTCTTCAGCCATGGGAGTAGCGATTGCGGCGGGCGACTCGCTCGCTTCCGCCGAAATATCTATGGTCGAAGGAGTCTCTTCCTTCCTGCTCTTCATCGTTTTTGCCATATCGGCCTCCTTTCCAAATATTTGCCTTGTCTTATTGGCTCTTGGCGGTTACCGGAAAAACTTCCTATCGGTCTCCTCATCGAGTCAAAGGCGGGTCGAGTTGAAAGCGGTGCCTCCAGGAATCTAAAATAACCGGTAATCTGACCTGGTATCTGACCCGGTATGAGTCTCAAACAATGCAAAAACCTATGAGGAAGACTGCTAATATCAGATAGTCGGCAGGATATACCTTTTGACGCCTAAAGTCAATGAAACGTGTTGTTAAATCTGCCGAAGGGGAAAAAATCCGGCCCGGATCGGGTGCGATTCTCAAAAATCAGTCTCTCGGGATGGATATACTGCGCGCGGGATGAAATGAAAGCTTTAAGCCGCGATACCATCGGCCGCGAGCCGCTGTGAGTCTCGGTTTTCGCCTTGGATGATGAAAAATTGCAGGTTTTTTTCCAGCACACAATCTCCCCCCTTTCGTTCCTCTGATCTTATTCCGGCCTGAAAAAGGCGAAATCGGGATTGAGGGCGTGGAACAAAAACCGCCAACAACACGGTTCGTCGCTCTGCCCTGATTTTCATCACCCCGGCTTCAAGCTGTTCAGTTCGATGGCTACTTCGCGGCGTGTTCCTTCAGCCACGCCTTCAAATCCTGCGGCTTCTCGAAGTCCAGCAATGCCTCGCCTAACTCCTCAAGCTTTTCCGTCGAAAGACGGACCACTTTCGCT
>JAKEHD010000618.1 GCA_022615215.1 Blastocatellia bacterium | reverse complement strand
TCGTCTAAAGTTCAGAGTACAGCCTTTAGGCTGCTGCACGCTAAAGCGTGGACTCTGAACTTCCTTCAAGAATTTTCATTTTATCCCGCGCGCAGTATATCTGTGGTTGATCTTCCGACTACTGATCACGGACGAGGGACTAAGGACGAATTTGCAAAGCCGGTGCGACCGCCTGAACGTCGGCCTTCTTCAAACGCGAGAGCGCCCACCGCGCTTTGGCCCGCACTCCTTCGTCTTCGTCTGTGAGCCTGTCTTCGAGCGCCCGGCGCGCGCCGGGATCGCAAATATGGCCGAGCGCCTCGGTTGCCGCAAATCGCATGTTGCCGTTGCGGTCGGCGAGAAGGTCGATCAATTCCGTTACGGCCTTCGTCTCTCTGAGGCGTCCGAGCGCGAGCGCCGCTTCGCAGGCGACGAATTTATCGTCGCCTCTCAACAACTCGACCAGCACGGGCGAGATGCTCCTATCGCCGATCAACCCAAGAGCTTTGGCCGCGAATCGCGCGGTCAGATAATCCTCTTCGTCACAAGCGTCGTTGAGCAGGCTTATCACGGGGCCTGTAGCCTGCTCGCCGAGTTCGACTATGGCCTGCACGGATTCCGCTTTGACCTTCAGGCTCACGTCTCTGAGCGCCTCGACCAGGATTGAGAGCGCCCTCGGGTCGTGCGAGAACTTCAATGTGCGAATGGCATCGAGCCTGATCTCTTCATTCTCGTCCTTGAGCAGAAGAGCAGGGTCTACGGCCACCTGTCCCTCGCACAGCCCCTTGACTATTCGGTGCGAGATGCGGTCTTGAATCAGTAGCGTGTCTTCTATATCGGCGTCTATCTTTTCGCTCCAGGTGATCCTGCCCGTCGTTGCATCTATGAGTTGGGCCGTCACGCGAAGCCGCTCGCCCGCCTTTAAAAAATTGCCCATCAAGACCGCATCCGCGCCGAGTTCGGCTCGCACACGTGCAGGGTCTACGGGTTGGTTCTGATACCTGGCGACGCGGCTCGAAGGCACGACCGCAGTCGAGCGGGCAAGCTCGGTAATCAGGTTATCGGCCAGGGTGATGCCGTAGAAATCCGATTGCGGGTCGCCGCTCAGGTTGCGAAAGGGGAGGACGGCGAGTTTTTTTTGCGGGTCGCCGAGGACCGAGAGTTCTTGAGGCGTCGAGTGACGGCGCTCTTCGAGGGCCGCGTAATCGAGGTCTTCGGAAGAGGAACCGCGCGTGATGCGGACGAAGAACCGGCGCAAGGATTCGAAGACGGTCTGGCGTCTGGGCGAGGCGAAGGGCACGGCTATCCCGTCGGGCACCCCTTGCAGGTTGCTGCGATAAGCACGGTTTACGCGCTTGAGGTCGTCGAGCATCTTGTGCATGGCCTGATAGCGGTCGCCCGGCTTTCTGGCTATCGCGTCGTCTATGATCTCTGACAACTGAGGCGGCAATCTATCATTGACCTCTATGGCGGGCTTGTATGGTTCATACATCACCGCGTGCATGGTTTCGACATTCGACTCGCCTTTGAAAGGCAATTGTCCGGTGGCCATTTCGTAGAGCACTATGCCGAATGAGTATATGTCCGAGCGATGGTCTGTGCGCTGGCCGCGCGCCTGTTCGGGCGACATATAGGAAGGCGTTCCGAGGGGTGCGCCCATCTTCGTGAGTTCATCGATCTGCCCTACAGTTTCGACCATACGCCCTTTTTCCGAAAGCAGCTTGGCCAGCCCGAAGTCTAACACTTTGGCCTGGCCTCGCGGGGTGACGAGTATATTGCTCGATTTGATGTCGCGATGGATTATGCCTTTGGCATGGGCCGCGACGAGCGCATCGGCCACTTGAAGGGCGACCGAGAGCACCGTATCGAGTCCGAGGGGTTTTGTGCCGACCAGCCTTTTGAGCGTCTTTCCGGGGATGTACTGCATGGTGATGAAGTACTGGTCTTCGGCCTCGGCTATTTCATAAATAGTGCAGATATTGGGATGGTCGAGGGCCGAGGCGAGGCGGGCTTCTCTGAGGAAACGCTTGCGCGAATATTCATCGGAGACAAGGTCAGGCGCGAGCAGCTTGAGCACGACCGTGCGGTTGAGCGTAGTGTCATACGCCTTATAGACCCAGCCCATCCCTCCACGTCCAAGCTCTTCTTCCAGGCGATAATGCGAAAGCGTCTTACTCATAGTGGGCCGTCTGTGCGTTGCTGAGAATTAATTCCAGCCCGTGAACTTAGGTTTATTCTTTTGAACACGAATGTCAAGTGAAAATTAAAACCCTGATGGCACGGCGATGACAAACTCACCGAGATGGCTGTAAACTTCGGAGGTAGTGATAACGCACTCTGCAATACTCGCAGAGACATTGAGTGGAGGGAGGCCGATTATGATGGGAGAAGTAAGAGTGAAGGTCAGGTTGACTAATGAAGGAGACCAGGTTCTGGTCAGGCGGGGGCTTCTCGCGGAAGACCGTGTGCGAAGCTATGAAGCAGATGCGCTTGTCGATACGGGCGCAGTCCCTACGATTTTGCCCGTGCATGTGGTTCAGCAGCTAGGATTGGAAACTGTTTCCGAACAGGTTGCCGAGTATGCCGATGGTCGTAACGAGGCGGTTGGAGTCACCGAGGCTATCAGGGTAGATATCAACGGCCGTCGTACTGTGGAAGAGGCACTCGTTCTCGGCAATGAAGTAATAATCGGCCAGACGGTTTTGGAAAAGCTCGACCTGTTAGTCGACTGCGCCAACCGGCGTGTCATCCCCAACCCTGCGCACCCGGACCAGCCGGTCTTGAAGGTGAAATAATTTTGAAAGATAGTCTAAAAATCTCCGCCGGGGATAGGAGGTTTGTTCGGTGTCACTGATGCCTCTTATAAACTTATCATGAGTTATCGAAACTATTTGACAGGTTTGCCTGTCTTCTTTCCCTTTCCCTTTGATCCGCTTTTGCCTTTTTACTTTTTCCTTTTGCCTTGTTAAGATTTCCGCTGTCTGACAGATAATTCCAGATGCCTCGGCCTTTTGTTTACCGGGTGTCCCTTGATAGCCCTCAGACATACATACAATGAGGTAGACTCGATATGAAACAATGCCCTAAATGCAAACAGGAATACGCGGATTCCGCCATGTTCTGCGGCAATGACGGCCAGCAGTTGATCTCTGTCGAAGAGGTTGAAGAGCCTGTGCCGGCCGCCCCTGAAAACATTGACCCGATGATAGGCACTCTCATCGATAACAAATACAAGGTGGAGCGTTATATCGGCGGAGGCGGTATGGGGTCTGTTTATGCCGCCCGCCACTCGGTGATCAACAAGCAGGTTGCGATAAAAATTTTCACGCCCGACCCCGAACAGGATCCTTCGCTTCCCGAACGCTTCCAACACGAGGCCGAAGCCTCGGCCCGCATACGCCATCCGAACATAGTGCCGGTCAATGATTTCGGACAGACCTCTGACGGCACTCTCTACATGGTCATGGAATATGTCGAGGGATTCCCGCTGCGCCAACTTCTCGATAAAGAGGAGAAGCTCTCGCCCGAACGCGCGGTCGCCTTCGGCAGCCAGATTTGCGCGGCCATTGCCGTCGCTCACAGCGCGAATATAATACACCGCGACCTGAAGCCTGAAAACATTTTGATTGAAATGATCGACGGCCGAGAGACGGCCCGCGTCTTCGATTTCGGCATCGCAAAGTTGAAAGACAAGCAGGGACTCACGAAGGTGGGAACGGTGCTGGGCACGCCCGATTACATGTCTCCCGAACAGTGCAGTTCGAAAGAGGTGGACGCCCGCTCCGATATCTACTCGCTCGGAATAATACTTTATGAATTGCTCTCTGGTCAGGTTCCCTTCATCGCACCAAAATATCAACAGGTTCTCGTCAAGCACGTGATCGAACCGCCCCGTCCCCTGGATGAGCTTCGCCCCGATATTCCCGAATCGCTCGTCTATGCGGTGATGCGCGCCCTTGAGAAAGAACCCGACCTGCGCCATCAAACCGCCACCGAACTGGCAGATGATCTGCTGGCATCGCTCAAGTCCTCGCCGGGCAATCAAGCCGCCACTAGCTGACAGCTATCAGCCGTCAGCCGTCAGCTATCAGACCGAAGAGCGGATGGCTGATAGATGCTGATTAGTGTTACATTGGCTTGGCATAATTCTACAGGAGTATCTAAGGAGTGCCGGAGATCGCGCTCATCGCCTCGGTAATACTCTTAATCTGAAAGCTGAAAATCGATGGCTGAGGACTGAAAGCTGATGGCTGAAAGCTGAAAGCTGATGGCTGATAGCTGATTGCTGATCAAGCGCGGTCGATGTAGAGCGAATAAGCCATCCTGGCCATGTCCCAGAGGCGGCCCCAGTTGAACCGGCCCGTGCGCGCATCGCGCAGAGACTCCACAGCCAGTCGACGTAATTTTGCGGATTCGCGCTTGAAGAGAAAATCCCGGACGTAAGGGCGTGCCACTTCGAAGAAGTTGAAGTCGGGATTCATCATTATGCTTATGCCTTCGAGGGTCGAGATCGCGCGTATCAAATAAGTGAAGCGGGCAGGCGTCGTTATGGGATGCTCGTACATGACGGGCGCAAGGTCGTAGGTCAGGTCTTTGAATTTCACCTCGCCCAGTTTCAGGTTCAGCTTGCGAGCGAATACGTCGGCCACTATTTCACGAATCCGCGCCACATCGGCTTCGGGCGCGAGAAATCCGAGGCCGATCAGGTCGTCTACTATGGCCTCTATGTCGCGGTTGAAAAGGTGAAAGAAGGCATTGATTATCTGCCGCTGCAATTCTTCCGATATGTGCCCCATCATCCCGAAGTCGAAGATGGCGAGCCTCCCGTCGCTCATGACCAGAAGGTTGCCCGGATGCGGGTCGGCATGAAAAAATGCGTCTTCGAACAACTGTTTGAAGTATGTGCGATAGAGCAACTCGTTTATGCGGCGCGGTTCGTGTCCCTTCGCGCGCAAACCTTCGAGGTCGGTCACTCTCGTGCCGGAAACGAATTCCAAAACCAGAACGCGGTCGCTCGATAGTTCCTTGTAGACGCGCGGGATGAAGATGCCGGGCCAGTCCGTGAAATTGCGCCGGAACTCTTCGGCGTTTTCCGCTTCGTGGAGGTAATCCATCTCTTCATGAATCACACGGTCGAATTCGTTTATGGCCCCAAGCCATTCAGCGCCCGGAAAGAGCCTCGGGTAACGGTCCAGCATCTTCGCCATCCATCGCAGCAGGTCGAGGTCGCAGGCCACCATCTCTTCAAGCTCAGGTCGCTGCACCTTGACCGCCACCTCTTCGCCCGTCTCAAGGGCCGCGCGATATACCTGCCCCAGGCTCGCCGACGCGATAGGATGCTCGCTTATCTGCGAAAACAACTCTTCGACGGGGCGTCCGAGCTCTCGCTCGATTATCTCCATTGCCCGCTCGTTCGGGAAGGCGGGCACCTTGTCCTGAAGCGCGCTCAGTTCGTCGATGTATTCGAGAGGTAGGAGATCTGCCCTCGTCGCAAGCATCTGCCCGATCTTGATGAACGTGGGACCAAGCCCTAGCAATCGTTCGCGCAACCTTGCAGCCTGACGCCTCAATCGCGCTTCGCGGTTTTCGCTGTTCTTGCCCAACCAGCCGCGCGAGTCCAGATATACGTACAATGCGAAATTCAACAACGTCCATAAAACGCATAAGCGGCGAGTTATGCGGGAATACCTCTTGAGTCGAATCATCACCGTCTATTTAACCATCTTTTCCGCCCAATCTCAATCGTTCGAAAAAAGAACCTGTTGAGCGTTTTGCACGATTTTAAGAATCATACTATGTAGACTTTTATAAGGAGATCACAATTTATATATTAATTTTTTTAATTTTGCGCGTTTTGAGCGGTTTGATACAATGGGAAAGGTCGAACGTAGAGGTGGGTATCCAGATGGTCGAACCGGGTTTTTGAAAATGTTGATATGTCCTAAGCAGGCGAAGGAGATGCGGAAACGGAAGAAGGAAATCTTTGGAGAAAGAAATCTTTAAGGAAAGAAATCTTTAAGGAAAGAAATCTTTATGGCAAAAACTGATTATGCGCTCGAAGAGACTTATTCCGGGATTGAAGAGAATCGCTTGCCCGGCCTCGAAGGCAAAACTGTAGAGAATGAAGAGGCGGAAGAGGCAGGCGATATTGATAAGGCCGACCTTCTGAAACTCTATCTGCGCGAAGCGAGCCGCGCTCCGATGCTCGATGCGGCAGGCGAAGCGGAGGCAGCCCGCTCGATAGAGCGGGCGCGCTCGCGGCTGATGAAGTTGCTCTCCCGGTCGCCTGTGGTGGCCGACTATTGCGCGTATATGCGCGAGGCCATCCTTGACGGGCGTGAGAGCGCGGTGGATTTGATAGAGCGGGTGCCGGAGATGGACCTTGCGACGAAATCCACCCCGATGGCCGATCTTGCTCGCGCGGCGCTTGAGCACGTTGAAAGTGTTTATAACGAAAGATTTTCTCCTGCCGAAAAAACGGATAAAAAACGCAAGCCGGAAAAAACGGGCGGGGCGCGCGAGACCGTAAAGCTCGCGCGCGCTATCCGGGAGATAACTTTTACCCCTGCGGCGGAGCGCCGTCTGGTCGCGCTCCTTGAAGACGCCTCTCGCATTGCCCGCTCTATAGGACCGGATGTGGGGCCATTGCAAAGTCGTGCAAATCATGCAGATGGAAATGATGAAGCATTCGACCTGGACCTGACCGTGTTGAAAATTATCGGCGATGGAGCGGCTCGGCCATCGGAGTTGATCGCCTTATCGGAAAAGGTGACGGCCGCCGCCTCGGAGCTTTATTCGGCAAAACAAAAGATGACCGAATCGAATTTGAGACTCGTGATCTCTGTAGCGCGGCAATTCACAGGGCGCGGCTTGCCGTTTCTCGATCTTATACAGGAAGGCAATGTAGGACTCATGCGAGCGGTGGAGAAATTCGATTGGCGGCGCGGCTTTCGATTTTCGACTTATGCGATGTGGTGGATCAGGCAATCGATGTCGCGCGCCCTCGACACTCAGAGTCGCATAGTGCGGCTTCCGGCCTCCGAACTCGATTTGATAAACAAAGTGGGGCGGGCGGCCCGCTCGATAAGCGATGAGAAGTCCCTCGAAGCATCGAGCAATGAGATAGCCGACCGCCTGAAGATCGATTCCCTCAGAGTGAGCGAGACACTGGGGTTTGCCCAGCACGCCGTTACCCTCGATGCGGCGGCCAATGACAACGGCGAAACGGCGGTCAACTTCATCGACGACGGAGACGCTTCGAATCCCTTCCTCGCAGCCGTCGACAGGTCGCGGCGCGATGCTATTCATAGAGCGCTTGCTCAATTGACTCCGCGCGAAGCAAAGATACTGAGGATGCACTATGGTCTCGATGCCGGAAGCGAGCCGCGAACGCTCGAAGAGATCGGCCAGGATCTTTCGGTCACCCGTGAGCGCGTCCGGCAGATAGAAGCAGCCGCATTCGCAAAGCTGCGCGAGATGGAAGAGGGCCTCTTCCTGCGCGAGTTTCTGACCGTAGCGTGATGCGTGATTCGTCCATGGTCCGTAGCGCTTCTTGACCACAGATA
>JAKEHD010000617.1 GCA_022615215.1 Blastocatellia bacterium | reverse complement strand
TCGCGCTAAATGTTGTCAAGAAAGGCGCGAAAACTGAGTCCCACTTTTAATCACACCCCCGGCGGTTCCGTCGTAAGGAGCATCGTCGAACGATGTCAGTATCTGCGGTCCGTTTTCGGTTATGGCGACTGTATGTTCGAAATGGGCGGACGGACGCCCGTCGAGAGTTATGACCGTCCAGCCATCGGGGAGAATCTTCACATCATGTCTGCCCAGATTGACCATAGGCTCGATTGCCAGCACCCATCCGGTTCTGAGCGCCTTGCCCTTGCCCGGTTCGCCGTAGTTGGGCACCTGTGGATCTTCGTGCATCGCGCGGCCTATTCCATGTCCGCAAAAATTCTGGACAATAGAATAACCGAGCGGCTCGACGTAAGCCTGCACAGCGTTGCAGACATCGCCCAGCCGGTTGCCGATGCGGCATTTCTCGATCGCCGCGTAAAGCGACCGGCGCGTGGCATCCATAAGCCTCGTCACCTCTTCGCTGACCCGGCCCACAGCGACCGTTACAGCCGAATCGCCAACGTACCCTTGATAGGTAGCGCCGCAATCTATCCCTATTATATCGCCTTCGCGCAACTGCCTCTCGCCGGGTATTCCATGCACCACCTCATCGTTGACCGATGTGCAAATCGAAGCAGGATACCCTCTGTAACCCTTGAAGGTCGGTATCGCTCCGGCGTCTCTAATCATGCGCTCGGCTTCGGTGTCGAGATAACGTGTGGTTACGCCCGGCTCGACCATGTATGAAAGCTTCGCAAGCACCTGGGCCACTATGCGGCCCGCAGACCGCATCTTTTCTATCTCGGCTCTGGATTTCCTGATAATCATAATCGCGCGCTCATCCTTCCGCCGCTGATCTCTGCTCGCCTGCGCTCACGATTTCGGCAATTCGTTCGGATACCTCTTCGGGGGGCGCGTCGCCTTCGACCCTGTGCAGGTAGTCCAATTCGGCGTAGTAGTCGAGCAGAGGCAGAGTCATCTCTTCATACAGCGCAAGGCGCTTGGCTATCGCCTCTTCGTTGTCATCAGACCGTTTGAAAAGGGGCTTGCCGTCCAGGTCGCAGATTCCCTCCCGTTTGCTCGGCTTGAAATATATATTGTAAGTCGTGCTGCAACTCGAACAGGTCCGCCGCCCCGCAAGGCGCTTGAGCAGCAACTCGCGCGGAACGCTGATCTCTATCACACAGATTTGATGCCCCTGGTCGGCGGCTATCTCTTCAAGCAAGCGAGCCTGCGGAAGCGTCCTCGGGAATCCGTCGAGAATGTATCCATCGATGCAATCGTCCCGGATGGTGCGCCGGCTTACGACTTCGGCCATTACGGAATCGGAAACCAGTCGGCCCGCTGCCTGAATATCTCGTATCTGGCGGCCGAGCGGGGTGTCTTCTTCGGCCGTCGCGCGCAGCATATCGCCGGTTGCGACTATGGGAATTCCCAAGCTCTCCGCAAGCCTCTTCGCCTGCGTTCCCTTCCCTGCTCCTTGCGCTCCCATCAAGACGATTATCTTAGCCATAAAAGGAAAAATTTTTCCTCGAACTTCACAGTCCCCGGCGTCCGCGCAAGCGACGGCCGCGCGGTCCCAGGAAGCCATCGTAGTGGCGCATTATCAGTTGAGACTCGACCTGGTTCATCGTGTCCATCGCCACGCCGACCACTATGAGCAGGCTGGTTCCGCCGAAATAGAAATTTATGCCCACGCCTGTCGTAATCCACGAGGTTATAGGGTTCGAGGTCAGAACACCATCGAGCCATGTTCCTATCCAGGGAATATACTGGACCTGAAAGCCGCCAAGCATCACCTGTGGCAGCAAGGAAACCGCTGCAAGGTATATCGCTCCCACAGTGGTCAGTCGGGTCAGTATCTCGCTGAGATAATCGGCCGTGCGCTTGCCGGGGCGTATGCCGGGTATGAATGCGCCGTTCTTGCGCAGGTTGTTGGCGACCTCATCCGTATTGAAGACTATCGATACGTAGAAGAAGGTGAAAAATATTATCGCCGACGCATAAATCAGCATATGCATGGGATGCGACGAACTGCCGAGTTGCAGGGCGAAGTTCGCAAGCCAGCCCCTCCATCCCCCCTGCGCCGGGTCGGTCGCCCCGGCAAAACCCAGTATCGTCTGCGGAAACGCCAGTATCGATGCAGCGAAGATGACCGGTATGACCCCGCCTATGTTGACCTTCAAAGGCATGTGTGTCTGCTGCTGCGGAATCGATTGGCGGCCTACCATGCGCCGCGCATGGTTTATGGGAACCTTGCGGAACCCGCGCTCGACGAATACTATCGCGGCCATCACGAAGAACATCGCTATGACGAGCGCGATGACGCCGAGAGCCGTGCCCGTCGAGGCGCTCGTAATCTTCTCATAAAGGGTGGAAACCCCGCTCGGCAACCCGATCACTATCCCGGCGAATATTATCAAGCTTATGCCGTTGCCCACACCGCGCTCGGTTATCTGCTCGCCCAACCACATGATGAAGGTCGTGCCGGTCGTGAGCGTAAGCATCGTCAACGCGATAAAGCTCAATCCCGGATTCGGCACGAGCGACCCGCTGTCGGTCACCTGGTTCTGCAACCAGTAGGCGATGCCGAAGGATTGCATAGAGCAGAGCACGACCGTCAGGTAACGTGTATACTGGGTGATCTTTCGCCGTCCGAGTTCTCCCTCTTCCTGAAGCGCCTTGAGCTTCGCGCTCACGGTCGTCATCAGTTGGAGGATGATCGAAGCGGTTATATAGGGCATGATTCCGAGCGCGAAAATCGAGATGACCTTGAAGTTTCCGCCCGAAAAAAGGTCCAGAACGCCGGCCAGGCTGCGTTGCAAGTCGCCCCTGTTCCACATATTGGCCAGCGCAACAGGGTCTATGCCCGGCGTGCGCACGTGAGACCCGATGCGGTATACCGCAAGCATCGCAAGCGTGAAGAGTATACGCTTGCGAAGGTCGGGCACGGCCAGGACATTGCGTATGCTGTTTATAAAATTCTCTAGCATCAGCTTGATCCCCTTTACAACTCCGACAATTACAATAGCGGCAATCGCGCTATGGAAGGATGAAGGGTGAACGATGAAGGATGAAAGCTACTCAGAAGAGTCCTTTTCATCCTTCCACCTTCCGCCTTCATCACTTTCAACGCTCCATCATTCATCACTATCATCAGCCGGATTATCTTCGACTAAATCTTCGGACGAACCGTCTTCAGCTTCGCCGCCGACTTCATCATCCTCAGCCGGACTGCCGGCGGCCAAATCGCCGACAGCCTCATCGTCTTCAACCGAACCATCTGCGACCGGGCCATCATCAAGGGTCGGCCCGGACTCGATTTCGCTTGCGGCATCGGCAAACAGTGTCGCGCGGCCTCCGGCCGACTCTATCTTCTCAAGCGCGCCCCGGCTGAAGCGGTGCGCCGTCACGTCCAGGGCTTTGGTCATTTTACCGGCTCCGAGCACCACCACGCCTTCAGCGCGCGCCAGCCGGCCTTTTTTGATAATACCACATTCGACCATAAGCTGAGGCGTCACCCGGTCGCCGGGCGCGAATCTTTTTTCAAGCTCCGAGAGGTTCACCTCGATCCATTCCTTCTTGAATATGTTGGTGAAGCCGCGTTTGGGCAGCCTTCGCTGAAGCGGCATCTGCCCGCCCTCGAATCCCGGACGGCTCGAATAACCTGAGCGCGACTTCTGCCCTTTATGGCCGCGCCCTGCGGTCTTGCCGAGGCCCGACCCCGGCCCGCGCCCCACGCGCTTCTTGTTTTTGTTTGCGCCCTTGGGCGCTCCGATGTTGTGTATGCCTAATGCCATCAGAATCTCCACAGGCCATCCGAGATTTCAAATCAGTACCCCGACCATCAGGGAGGGGTTGAAATCTCGAACGGAAAATTCACATAAAGATTTCTTTCTTCCAGCCCTCATTCCACTATGCGCAACAGGTGCGGGGCTTTCGCCACCATGCCGCGAATCGAAGGCGTATCGGGCCGCTCGACTATCTGATTCAGTTTCGTAAGTCCGAGGCTGCGCACCAACACCTTATGCCGCCGGTTGGCGGCTATGGTCGAGCGATACCATTGTATCTTTATCTTCTCGCCGGGGGACTCGCTCCCGCCGGTCTCGTTTTCGGCTTCTGCCATAATCAAACTCCTTCACGAAAGCGTCCGCCTGAAGGCTTCGGCACGCGCGAAATCCATCAGGCCATTTGAAAATCATCAACCGGTTGCTTGCGCAACCTGGCAACGGCTACGGGGTCTTTGAGAGAGCGCAATCCCTCGAAGGTCGCGCGGACGACATTATGCGGGTTCGAAGACCCGATCGATTTCGTCACAACGTCGTGAACGCCCACGGCCTGCATGATGGCGCGAACCGGCCCGCCCGCTATGACGCCCGTACCTTCGGGCGCAGGCTTGAGCATAACGCGGCCCGCACCGTAGACGCCCGTCACCTGATGTGGAACGGTCGAACCCTGAAGCGGCACGCGGATCAGGTTCTTCTTGGCCGCTTCTATGCCCTTCTTTATCGCAAGCGGCACTTCGCGCGCCTTGCCCGACCCGAAGCCGACGATGCCCTGTTCATTGCCGACGACTACGAGCGCCGAAAACGACAGGTTCTTGCCGCCCTTGACCACTTTGGTCACGCGGTTGATCGATATAACCTGGTCCTTCAGATCCAGGCCCGATGATTCTATCCTTTCCATAATCCCTCTAATCCGTAAAAAGCAAAGCGGCAGGCAGAGCCTTCTACAGAACGCAGGGCGTTCTATAAAGTCAGCGCTTTTTACTGTTGCATTTCAAAGTTCGAGGCCCGCCTCGCGCGCCGCTTCCGCAAGGCCCCGCACGCGGCCGTGATAGATATAACCGCCGCGATCGAAGACCACGCGCGACACGCCTTTCTCTTTGGCGCGTTCGGCTATGAGCTTGCCGACCTCTTTAGCGGCGGCGATATTGCCTCCCGACCGGCCGCGAAAATCCGGTTCGGCAGTCGAAGCGGCAACGATCGTGTGTCCGTGCAAATCGTCTATCACCTGAGCGTAGATATGATTCAGGCTGCGAAAGACGGCCAGACGCGGACGCTCAGGCGTGCCCTCTAATTTCTTGCGAATCCTTTTATGAACTGCTCGCCGCAAATCGCGGCTATTAGTCTTGGCCATAATCACTCCAACTAAGCAGCGGCCTTCGGCGACGCGGAGAGTGGGAGACGCGGCGACGCGGTGATCTGTTGCTTCATTCTCCGTGTCCCCGCGTCCCCGACTCGTAGTCGAGTCAACCGTCTCCGCGTCTGCTCTGCTTCCTCTGCTTTCTCTCTCATCACTTGCCGGTCTTTCCGGGCTTGAGTTTCAGTTGTTCATTCGCGTAACGCACGCCCTTGCCCTTGTAGGGATCAGGTCGTCGCAGACTTCGCATATCTGCGGCCACCTGTCCCACCTGCTGGCGGTCTATTCCCGTTATGGTGAGCGTGGTCTGGTACTGCTGAATGCCGGGCTTGTTTACGCGCTCTATCTTCACATCTATCCCTTTCGGGAGGGGGAACTCTATAGTGTGCGAATAGCCCAGGTTGAATACAACGCGATTCTTTTGCACTTCAGCCTTGTAGCCGACCCCCACTATATCGAGCTGACGGGTGAACCCCTCGCTCACCCCCGTCACCGAATTCTGAACGAGCGCGCGGGCCAGTCCGTGCATGGCGATCTTATCGTCAGCCTCGCGCTCGGCAATCAGTTGATCCCCATCGAGCCGGAATTTGATACCCTCAGGCACGCGGGTCGTGAGCGTGCCATTAGGCCCGGTCACCTCTATCTCTCCATCGTTGATATTGACTTTGACGCCTTTCGGCAACGCTATCGGCTTTTTGCCTATTCTCGACATAAGACCTGCTCCAAATACTAAAACCGGAAATTTGTCCGTCGTTCTTTAGCCAGTACCCCGGAAGAAGCGCAACGGACAAAGGACGATTCACGCATCACCTATTACTTGCCGCTAATAGACGCGGCAGAGGATTTCGCCTCCGATTCTCTCGCGGCGGGCCTGACGGTCGGTCATAAGGCCGCGCGAAGTCGAGAGGATGTTGATACCCATCCCGGCGAGCACCTTTGGAATATTCGTGCTGTTGACGTAAACGCGACAGCCGGGCTTCGAAATGCGCTCAAGCTTCGACAACACCTGCTCTCCCTTGGGCCCGTAGCGCAGATATATGCGAATGGTGCTGTGAGCGCCGTCGCCGAATGTTTTATAGGCGTTTATAAAGCCTTCGTCCTTGAGTATCCGCACGATCTCAAGCTTCAGTTTCGAGAGCGGCACGTCTACTTTCTCATGTCCCGCTCCGAGCGCGTTTCGTATGCGCGTCAACATGTCCGCTATTGGATCTGTCATCGCTTCTCCTAAATCAATTCAGGCTCTATCTCACCAACTGGATTTGGTCACGCCTGGGATATGCCCTTCGAGCGCAAGGTCACGGAAGCATATACGGCAAAGCGCGAACTTGCGCAGATAGCCGCGCCCCCGCCCGCAGCGCAGGCACCGGTTATGCACGCGCGAGGTAAAAACATTCAAGTTCATACCGTCGGCCCTTGCCTGCTGAAACGCCTTCTTGCCGCTTTCGCCGTACTTCTCCTCAACCCGGCTCTTGGCGTTTTCCAAAGCCCTTTTGAGTTCCTTCGCCTTATACATCGAAGATTGTCTTGCCATAAAGATTTCTCGCTTGCTACTTCCTGAACGGCATGCCGAACTGTGTGAGCAGGGCGCGGCCCTCCTCGTCCGTGCGCGCCGTAGTGACTATAGAGATGTTCATGCCGCGAGTCCTGTCGACCTTGTTGAAGTCTATTTCGGGAAAGATCAACTGATCCTTGATCCCTATCGTATAGTTGCCGCGCCCGTCGAAAGCGCGAGGACTCACGCCGCGAAAGTCGCGCACGCGAGGCAACACGGCATTCAACAGCCGGTCCAGGAATTCGTACATGCGTTCGCCGCGCAGAGTGACCGATACGCCTACAGGCATCCCCGTGCGCAGCTTGAAGGCCGCTATCGATTTTCTAGCCCTTGTGACCACGGGCTTCTGGCCGGAAACGGTCGCTATCTCCATGGAAGCCTGATCGAAGACTTTAGGGTTGTTTTGCGCCTCGCGGCCCACTCCCATGTTGAGAACTATCTTTTCGAGCCTCGGCACGGCCATGTGGTTCGCGTATTCGAACTCTTTCATCAAGGCCGGCACGATCTCCTTTTTGTAACGCTCTTTAAGTCTCGTTGCCATTCCAATCCTCGCTACTTGCGTAAAGATTTCTTTCTTATAAAGATTTCTTTCTTATAAAGATTTCTTTCTTATAAAGATTTCTTTCTTATAAAGATTTCTTTCT
>JAKEHD010000616.1 GCA_022615215.1 Blastocatellia bacterium | reverse complement strand
ATTTCTTTCTTCTTAAAGATTTCTTTCTTCTTAAAGTTTTCTTTCTTCTTAAAGATTTCTTTCTTCTTAAAGATTTCTTTCTTCCGTCGGCGCACTCCAAATATGAAAAAATAAGGCCACCCCTGCGAGCGGCCTTTGAAGTGAAGTTGGTTAGCTAGTAGTTATGTGAGGAGGAGTATCTCTGAACCCTCAGTTCACGTCGAAAGCTCCGCTCAGAACAGCGGTGCCCCAGTGAATCTTTATCCAGCCTTTGCCTTTGTCTTCAGCAAGGGCTATGGTCAATTGTTCTGCCGAGTCGGATGCCTTTTCCATCTTCAGTGGAAACTCGGCGATGAAACCGTCTTTAAGCGGGGGCGCTCCCCATACACCCGTCTTGGGATGGAAAGCAAGCACCCATGTGTCTGCGCCGGTCTTCTTGGCCCACAACGTATATTTCCCCGCCTGCACCATAGCGCTTCCGCTCTTGAGGTTGCCTGCGGTCTCTATTTCTGTTGCCTGGTCCATGCCCAAACGCCATACCGTGCCGGTCGAGGCTTTTGAAAGCATGTCGCGGCCCTTCAAGCTCGGACGTCCGTAGTTGATGGAAATCTTTTTGCCTTTGACGGTCGCCTCGGCCGTCCCGCGATTCTGGGCCAGCAGAGGTGTCGCCAAAGAAAGCAACACTAAGCAAGGTAACAGTTTCCTCAAACTCATTTTTGTAATTCCTCCGTTAAGACTACGATCTCGATCTGACATTGAAAGATGTTATAGGGGCACCGACTGCGCGAGCAAGCAAGCACGTTTCTTATTACAATTTTTTACATTCGAGCGCGCATCTCTACGGCCTGCGCAGAAGACGCGAAGAAAAGCGAAAGGGCCGGAAGCGATGGTGTATAGCTTACAGGTTCTTTTCAGGAGGCCTGCTATTTTGTGGTGAAGGCGCTACGAAGCGCAATATGTTGTCCGTCGCGCGCTGGCAGGGTTGAAGCTCTATTTCTGTTGTGGCGGATTCAATCTGGCGGCGAAGCGACGCGCGCCCGTCGGCGTCCCAGGCCAGAGGTCGAGTGGCGCGGTCGCTCGGTTCTTCATCAGGAATCGGAAAGATTAGGAGCCGGTAGCGGCCGGGCGCGATGTTATCGAAGGCGAACGCTCCGTCTCTTCGAACGGCGGTCTCGGCAAATCGCAAAGTGTCATCGGCGCGCTCCGTTTCGACAGGGACCAGATGAACATGTAAACGGTCGGGCAACCGCTCACCTTCTGTGGAGGGGACGACCCGCCCGCTGAACGAGGCTGCGCCTTCAGCGACGGTTATGGTCATATCCTTGACCTGCTCGCCGGATTTCAGCGCGAAACCGTTTCGGGCAACATCTGTCAATCGGCCCCCGGCTCCCGGCCGTGTGATGGCGCGAATATACCAGCTTCTGTTCGGCAACTCGGTCACCATGTGATAGCGAGCCGCGTAGAGATTTCGCAACAGGAATTGGCCCTTACTGTCGGGCGCGCTGATTATGGAAGACGACGAAGCGGATTGCGGCCGGTCTTTGCGCTCTTTATTTTCATCGGAGCGGGCAGTGATTATAGATTCTTCGAGCAATGACTTGCGCTCGTCTTTGCAAGCGGTCTTGCTTGCGGCTGCCTGCTGAGTCTCCAGAACGACTCGCCCGGCGACCCGTCCGAGCGGGGCGAGTTTCAACTCAAGCCCGGTCACGTCCGCGCCTCTCACCGTCACACGAAAAGGGGGTGAGGCCGCGCCTTCGCCCGTTGAGAAGCTGCTTCGGGCGATAACTTCGTACTCCCCATCGGGGACGCCATGAAAAGCGAAAGAGTTATCGTTTCCCATGACGGGGAGGTTCGCCGTCCCTTCGATAAAACCGCTGGCCGCATGAGTGAGGACCAAAGAGACAAAACCCGATCTGCGATCCGGCGGTATTTTGCCCGAAACGACGCCGCTGACAGATCGGCCCTGCTCGCCGCGATATTGTATGTCGATACCGGTTGCCTCCTGGCCGCTCGCTACCGTGACTTCCGCCGCAGTGTCCCGCGTAGCCGAAGGGAAATAGGTGCGAGTGTCATCCTCATACTCTGCCGAAAGTCCCGAGTAGAAGCCCGAAGACGAGCCCGCCACGACCAGATACAGGCCGGGCCGCAGTCCGTAGAGCCTGTAGACGCCCCGATCATCCGTATACTGTAATCCCGAAGAGACGGGCCTGCTGACCGGGCGGCCTTCGATATCGCGGACCAGTATGGCGCTCACGCGCACAGCTACGACCGGCTCGCCTGTCGAGCGAGTCACGGTGCCTGTGATGACGCCGCCCTTCGTCATCGTGAGGTCCACGTTATCGCCCGGGCGATAACGCTTTGGCTCGGCCTGGTATTCGGCGAGTATATAACCCGGCGTGCGGGCGAAGATAGAGTATGTGCCGGGGGCGAGACCGTTCAGCACGAACTTTCCCTCATCGTTTGTGCCGACGGTTCGAGAGACGCCACGGAATATACCTAACTGGCCCGCGTAGACCTGTAGATTGCCGAGCGGTTGCCCATCGTCGCTCGTAACGCGCCCTTCGATGGAGCCTGCGAGCCGGGGTTGGTCAGATTTATTTTCAGAGGTTGCCCTCGCAGGGTTTTGAGCGGGCGAGGAGGGCGACTGTTGCGCGCTCGCGCTCACTGCGATGAGGGCGATCAGTAAAATCACTGTGAAGAGGATACGATTCATAACAAGCACCTCATACTTGCCTGCGCGATTTACATGCTTTCGATCATCGTTGGCCGTCCCTGCCTCTCGCGCTCAAATTGACGGTGAGCGTCACCTCTGCATCTTCATTACCGTTGACGGTCACGTTTTGCATGACCGGCCGCATTGGCACGGGGGAAAGCGCATGCACCGTCAGTTCGTATTCGCCGGGTATCAACCCATCTATCAAGAACCGCCCACGGTCATCAGTCTCTATGGCTCTGTTATATGACGGCTGCCTGGGTTCGTCGAGGCGTTGAAACAGTATCCTGTAACGGATCGTTGCGGGAGGGCTGTCTCCTTCAACTTTCACCTGCCCGCGTATGCGCGCATTGCCGTACATCATCACAACGCGGACGCCGGAAACCGTTTCGCCTGCTTTGACTTCTATTCCGGCGCTCTGATCGGTCCCTTCGTGCTCCACACGGACGAGATGGAATCCTTTCTGATCGGGGAGATATGATGAAGGAAAGAATCTGGCCTTACCCGGATTCAGCCCGCTCAGGTGAAAGCTCCCATCGGATTGTATCCTCAACAGATCGCCGGTCGGCGCGCTCAAATCGCTGGTTTGTATGGAGACGGAGATTTGCAAACGTTGCAATCTGGCGAGGATGGCGGGGTCGTCCGTGCCCTCTATGACCACGACGCCGCTCAGACTGCTGCCGCGATGGAGCTTGATTTCAAGGCCGCTTATATCTTCATCCCTCACTTCGAAAAGTGTCGGCTCGCTGTAATAATCGCTTTGGCCTTCAACCCGGCAAAAAGCGGCATAGCGGCCCGGCACAAGTCCTTCCATTCGCATATTGCCTTCGAAGTCTGTGCGGTATCCAAGCCCGTACCCCTGCACTCTCTTCCCATCCGGCGACAGAGGGCCGTATCCGCAGATGGCGTTGAGGACAGGCTTGCCCGTATCGACATAGATGACGCGCCCGGACGCAGTATGAGTCTTCGCAGGCCGTCCGACGCTTATGTCAACCCCTTCGGCTTCTCCGCCCGATGCGATCTCGATAGTCCTGGCCAGAGATTCGTCTGTAACGTCAGGGTGGAATGTGCGCTGATAGATACCTCTTCCGCCCCCCATTCTCACATTGTTACTTTCGAGATCTTCGCCAACGCTCACGGCGTAGCGACCGGGAGGGATGCCGTAGAGGCGATATATGCCTCGATCATCGGTCTGGAACATGTAATAGCTGGGGAGGTGGATAGGCCGTTTACGGTTTTGCTTACCGATTTGATAGAGCGTGACCTGCTGATTGATGAGGGACCGCCCCTGAGCGTCGGTGACGCGGCCTGTGATCACGCCTCCCTGTATGAGATCGAAATCCACTCCTTCAATCTCTTCTCCGTCGGTGATGTTTACCTGCCTGGCTACCATCTGCGACAGCGTATCAGACGGCGCGACCAGCGTCGGCGCGAAGGCTGAAATCATGTATTGTCCCGCCACGAGACCGGTCAGGCGGTAGCGGCCTTCCTCGTCCGTCTTCGTTTTCATCGAGGGGAATTGCTGCGGCTGGTATCTGTTCTCGGACGGCATCAATACGACCGTGACGCCGGGCAAAGGCTCTCCTTTGACGGTTATGCGACCGCTGACGGAGCCTGTCGCTTCCTTCATCTCTTGAGAATGCGCAAAGGCCGCCACGCAAAACAGGAGGGCGACTGCGGATGTAACGCGCGAAATAGCAGACATAACCCCGCTCCTTTTATCGAGAGTAAAACGCTTGAAAGAGACTCCGGCTACTGTGACATTAACGTGGCTCGATCAACCACGTCCCATTGTTTGAGCGGCAGCGGTCCCCGGAGAATGAATACATTTATTGTATGGGCCGCAAATATGATTTCAGTAAATGCCCTCAAAGATTTCTTTCTTCAAAGATTTCTTTCTTCAAAGAT
>JAKEHD010000615.1 GCA_022615215.1 Blastocatellia bacterium | reverse complement strand
GAAGGATGACGAGATAGCTTCACTCTGGTTTTCATCCTTCATCCTTCCGCCTTCATCCTTTCCGAATCGCTCCCCCGCTCCCGTGTAATCTGTGGTTGATCCTCCGGTCCCTGACAAACGACGGAAGCGTACTCGCTGCCGGACAAATTACGCATCATTCCTCTTCAGCATTTCCATCAGGTCGTAAAGGGTGGCCGTATAGAGAGCGCCCCCGAATCGCGCGCGAACCGAATCGTCTTCTACGGCCTGGCCGCCGATTACTATCTTCGTTTCGTGTTTCGATGCGGTGCGACGCAGCGACTGGTAATCGCGTGAGGCATGTTCGATATTGCCGGTCACAGTCATGGATATGCAGACCAGGCTAGGCTCCATCTTTTTTATGGCATCGGCGTAAGAAAACAGCGGCGTGTGCGGGCCGAGATAAATCACCGCCCAGCCTTCGGATTCGAGCAGGCACTGCACCATGAGCGAAGCGATATGATGGAACTCGCCTTCCGAGCACCCTACAAGGGCGAGCTTCTCCGCGCTCTGCTTTTTGGCGATGATCGAATTCAATCCGGCCAGCGCCTGAAGGGTGACGGATGTAACCAGGTGCTCTTCGAATACGCTGACTTCTCTCCTTCTCCACCTCTCGCCGGTCTCTTTCATCGCGGGGCGGATTATCTCTTCGGCGATGGCCGCAAGCTTCGCGCCGCGCAGGTAAGCTTCTCTCACGATTGTCGAAGCCTTTATGTATCGACCTTCGAGCGCGGTCGTCAAGTAATGATGCGATAACTCGGCGAAGTCGAGCGTGGCGAGCAGTCCTTCCATCTCGCTATCTGATCGAGCGGCTGCTTTGGTGAGCGCGAGGTCTCCGGTAATCAGCCCGCTACGGGTTTGAAACTCCAGCACATCGTCGAGGTCGAACTTGCGATGGCCTCCGATGGTTTTCTGGCACTTGATCGTGCCTGCATCCGCCCATCTTTTGATCGAAGACTCGCTTACGCCCCACATCTTCGCAAGCTCGGTTGTCGAATATGAGCGATTCATGACCTCTCCGCGCGCGTGAGCGATTTGACCGATTCGAAGAATAACGAGGGCCTGCTGAGAGGTCAAGTTTGTGTAAGGGCGCAGACACAGGGCGGCAATCGAACAGGTCGATCTTTATTGGGCCGCCGGGTTGCGGGTAAAAACCGCCGCCGCGCTGCGCAGGTTGGTCAGAGGGTTGAAGACCGTTACCTCGACCATCTGGCCCGCTCCGATCAACTCTCCGAGCCGGGGGTCGCGGCTTACGACTCGCCTGGTCGTGCCTCCATCTTCTCTGAACTTCTCAGGATAGCTCAAGGCTTCTACCGCGACGCCGTTTACCTCTATCACAGAGTCATTGGTAATCATCTGGCTGCCGCGCACTTGAAGCTCAAGCTGACCGTCTTTGCGTTTAAGTTTGATCTTTTTGATAGAGGGTTGAAGCGGAGTGGCGAGAAAGATGCCCTTGGGACCGTTTTTGACATCGGCGTAGAAAGCCACTTGGCCGAGGTCGTTAAGGGCGAATGAAGTGATCTCCTTGATCTTGCCGCCTGTGGGGAGCTTATCGCCTACGGCGGCGACTTTTATGATGGCCTTCGGCGAGGCGAGGAATATGGCTGACCGGGCGTTGCCATCAGTAACTTGAGCGGCGAATGCTACAGCGCTGTTATCGTTTATCCCAGGTGTGGTGAAGCCGATGGGGAGTCCTACTTGAGTGGAAAAAACGCCGCCAATGGGTGTGGGATCACCTTGCGCCATGATTTTGCTGATTTGCCCGTTCGAATTAAGAAATATGCCACTGCTGGATGCGCCGCCTGTCAAGCCTGCAACAAAAGCCACTTCGCCCTTGTCGTTCAAATCTCCATGCCCGAATGTATCGGGAGTGATTATCCCACCCGTAGGCATCGGATCGCCGTCAACTTCAATGGGCTTTATTCCCTCGCCGGTCATCAGGAACATACCGAGTTTCTCTGGCATAAATAGATCGAGGATCACGCCTGCCCGGAAGAGGACATCGCCGTTGTTATTCATCTGAACAGACTGAGCCGGGATGAAGTTGAGGGCGAAAGTGCCTCCTATCGGCGAAGGATCATTGCCAACCACCACTTTGGTTATCTCTCCTGCGGAGTATTTGAAGACGCCATCGCCGAAGAAGAAGCCCTCATCAGTTTCACCGCAGGCGAAGAATGCCACATCGCCGTTGTTGTTGATAGCAGGCTGACCGAACCCGCATCCTTTGAAGATAGTGCCGATGGGGGTGCGGTCTCCCTCCTGGACTATCCTTGTCAGTTGACCGTCGGAATAAAGCAAGAGCATTTCGACGATTCTGTCATTGACAGTCACTCCGGCATTGATGGCTGCCTGTCGCTGGTCGTTGATGTTTACAGGCCCAAGGAAGGTCAACTTACCAAACTCCGTAGTATGGCAAAAATCCGCAAGCCTGATGCTCTCTCTCCCGGAAATAATAAAGCGGTTAGTAAAGCAACTTCCCGATACGACATCTGCCAATATAGCCACGTCGCCTTGGTTGTTGAAAGCCTGGAACCCTGCGACATGCCCTATGCATTCCTTGCAATCAAAGAAGCGGCCCCCATCTGAAACCGGGTCGCCCCGTTTGACTATGGGAGTGATGGCAAAACCACTACTTTGTGCCAGTCCTTGTATCGAACTAGCTATCAATATTATTAGGATTGCCAGTGCCTTCATAACCTACCTCCATCGAAAAATTGAAGAGAGCCGAGCCACCACCTTCACGTGATGGCCCTGCCCTCAAGTTACTTGAAAGACCCCCTTCGAGCTTTAGAAAGAGCCGGTACACTGTTGATTCGAGGGAGTATTGAATGTGACAGTTACAGAACGCTCCACAAGGGTACGAACCGTTGCGTTCATCGGCGCAGCGGTGTTGAACAGCGTGAAGCTGATCTTTCCATCTCTCGTCGAAGTGCAGCCTAATGGGTCTGCCAACGGACTACAGGTGCAAGTTTTGCAATTATAGGATCCTTTGACCCTCGCCGCTTGCACTCCTAACTGAGCATTGATGGGAGAGACAACCGACGTTATCTCTAAAGTAACAGCGGTGATGCAGTTAATGTTTGAGTCGACGGTGAAGCTACCTGCTAATAAATCTATTCCTTCACCGGGACCGACTATAAAGATTTTCAGGTTTGGAATTGGAAGCTCGGTGGGTTTGGTCAGCATGTAAAGGAATGCTCCACCGGGCACCTGAGTACCGCCGGGCGCTGCATTGTCAATGTCAAAGAGAATTATGTTAGCAGCCCCGGCAACATGAGGTAGAGTTGCAACTGTAATCAAGGTTCTCGTCTTGGTGATTATTGGGGCATCAGTCCCGCCAATCGTAACATTGTCGGTGAAATCGAGGTTTTCGCCGCTGATGGTTATCACGGTTCCTCCTATCGAAAAGCCATTATCAGGGAAACGGCTCTGGGGTATAGGAGGCGGTCCCGGCAGCAGATTGTATAATGGAACCATGCTCCTCACCTCATCCTGTCGTCTGCCGCCAGGGTTTGTCACGAAGATTCTCTTGCAGGGAACTTCCCCTTCTATAACACAGGAACGTATGCTGGCATCGGCCCTCCGCACGTTACCATTGATCGTAGAAGGAGCGCCCATAGTAACAGTGTTGACAGCAAAGCCTATCCTTCCGATGCTGATGCTCTGATTTACAGGCGGAACCCCCGTCTCAGTAGATTCAAATCGCCTGAACCCACCTCCGGCCGCGGTGATGGTCAGATTGCCGCCGAGCCTGTTGAAGCCCGGCGCGCTGATGCTTGTCGGTGGAGATGGCGGATCAAAGGAGTAATAGGCTCCGCACAGCACTTGATTCGATGGACAATCCGGGTCGGTTTCAGGATCGCAGAACTTGCACAGGTTCTTCTTCGAGACTTTCGTATTCCCGTTATCGGCAAATACGACAATCTGAGCGTCGCCTATGAATCTGGTATTGGCAGGCGCATTCCCTACCAGCTTCTTCGGCTCAGGTCTTGATGCGCTGTCAACGCCGATTTCAACTGTCACCTCCTGGGGCTGGTTATTAATGATCTGCCGGAACTTGACCTGAAGCGGCACGTTGGGGAATTCCTTCTTCTTGGCCGTCAGCACAAACTTCGTCGCCCCCGTCCCTGTCGCAGGGTCGGGGTTGAGCCGCCCGTTCGTCGAAACCCCCGCTGCTGTGAAGGTCTCTATGTTCTTGAGCTTGACCTTCTGTATCTGCACGAGGATGATCGAACTGCCGTCATCCGAAATCACCTGGATGGTCGCTTCGTCCGGCTCGTTTTCATCATCGTCAGGCATCGCGTAGATCACCGATGTCACGCCAGGATCACCGCCTCCCCCCGGCGTTATCGTACCATAGCTGGGATCCCAGAACACGCCGCCTGTATTGTCTCCCACCGCGCTGATAGGTGTGGAGTCTCCCGATTCGACGATTATGACTGATGGGAATACCGTGAATCCGTCAGCCTCAAACGGCGGGCCTCCTTCCAGAGAGGTCTCTATCGCATCCCCGCTCAACGCCATAAACGATGCGGTAACAGTCCCAGGAGGTCCGTTGTGCATAACGCTCAAGCACCCCTCGGCCGCCACTCCGTCAGGCACATGATCGAAATACTCCTGTATGTTGAGCGTCACAGTTCTTCCCGCAGCCACCGTCATAAGGTCGGTAGTCAAGGCCGACTCGGTTGAGTTCGCAAACTTCATGCTGACTCCCGCGCGCACATGGCTCGTCCCGAGATTCGATATCTGGACTATCCCCTCGGTGCGCGCGTCCATCTTGAAGAACGGACTCATAAGCTGCTGGCCGTCCCCCGCATCCGGCTCCACGAATCGCGCGGTTATGGCGCATCCTTCCTCGGCAGACATCGAAACCGCTCCGGCCATTATATCCTTACCCTCGCCCGTGTAGTTGAGCCTTACGTCTGCCATCGCGCTCTGACCGGGCGACAACAACTCATGCGGGTCAAGCTCTATCAATCGCTGCTCTTTGGGACCGAGAGTGACCTGACGCGAGGGTATCACGACGCCATTGTCTGTCTCGAAGACGGCCGTCACCTCCCGCGTCTCCGTATCCGATGTGTTGCAGATCATCACGCAGGGCGTAAGCCCCGTGTCGTAGTCGAGCTTCAACGTGCTCGCCACCTTAGTGGTGTTTGTAGAAAGCGAGGGGTCCACAAAGGATGAACTGAAAGCCAGCCCGTTTTCGTCCGACATCATGACGGTGTGGGCCGCTACAGATTGCGGCGGCGAGGTCAGAATTATCGATCCCCACTTCGCTCCCTGAAAATTATCTTTGAATTGACCGAGGCTCATCAGTATGCGCTCCTGCCCGGCCAGACTGATCGGCGGCAGAGGATAAATGCCGTTCGGCGTGTCCACCTCTCCCGTCCCGTAAACCAGCTTCACTTGCACATCTACGGGATAGTTCTTGCAATTCTGGAGCGCGAGCATAGCGTCCGTCTGATCGTCTACGTAAAACATAGGCGCACATTGATCCGTGCTTTCGGTCCCTTGCGCAGAGGTCAGGTAAATGAAGGGCGCGGCGAAGGATTGCTGGTCGCCATATCTGGTCACGGCCACCATGGCCTGAACGTCTCCGTCATTCGCTCCATTGTGACGCAGGCGAACGCTGCCCTTGATGATGTTCGTATCGAAGGGGTCGGCCGGAGGCGCGGGGTTGAGATAATCTAGCACATCGAGTTTTCGCGCCTCACCCGCGAGGAGCAGGATTTGAGCAGGCTCGTCCGCGGTCGCTTCGCCCGATGGTTTGTGCAAGGCAAGCTCGACCACTATGTTGTTTGGAGAGGTGTTGCAAAGATGTATGTGAGAAGCGAACCCTCCCTGGACTATGTAAACCGGCGCTTCGGCCACATGGGTGAAACTCGCGGGCGGATTCCATAGAGTGAAATTCGCATCGCTGTCATCGGCGCTGGCATTACAGGCGGCGTCGCGCGCCACGACCCTCACCTTCACCTGTTGATTGTTCACACCTACAGGGGCGGTCCATGCATATTGATTCACATCCCCCGCAAGCCCCATCGCTACCGGAGAGAAAGACGTGCCTCCGTTGGTCGATAGAAGAATGTCGTGGCTCGCGATTTCTACATCATCGGTAGAGTTCCACGAGATAGTGAAGCTCGAACCGCGGTCAACGATCTCTCCGCCGTTTGGCGCGGTGATGGCCAACTGCGGAGCTTCGAGGTCCGTGCTGCCGGGATTGTTGGTTATGTCCCTGTCCGTGAGGGAGTAAGTGGTTCCCAGGGCGAACACCTGGACTGAGCCTGAGCCTCTCCTCGTGGAAGCGTTTGCAGTGCCATTGACTCTGCGATCCGAGGGCCAGTGTTTGAGTGTGGTCGTACTGCCCTGTTTGGTTATGGTGCCCGTCCCGGTCAGAACGTAACCGTTTCCGCAGCGGCTGTATTTATACTCGCCTGTGGTTGAATTGAAGCGAATCATATCGCCCGAGCCGTCATCCTGTATCACCATGTCATAAGTGGGTTGGCTTGACTGGACGGCGAGTGTGCTGCTCGCGGCGACTGGACGCAGTGGGCTGATATTGGAAAAGCCCTCTGACCCGGCGCGGGGCGCGATGCGCGCATTGCCGGAGAAGGGAAAGGGCAATCCACCGAGTAAGAAACTTATCACCACTAGAAACACCAGAAACCGAGATTTGCTGAAGCGTATTGTATCAGACATATTTCCTCCTTTGCACGCCGAAAGTCGATTGACTTTCGGGCCGACGGTTTGATACAAGTGCGCTTGAGTGGAAGCGCACTTGCGTTTTCTGCTTAAAGGCGCGGATGGGGCGCACTCGCGTGTGAACGTTCCCATTCGCGCCTCGATCATTAGTCTATGCCGATGGCGCTGACACGGATTTCAGTCTGTGCTACTTTCGTGCGTATCTTCGAGATTAACCCATAAACTTTGCGACTTCTTTCGAGAAACCTTCCAACCGCAGCCGCCGGCCCGTGCGGGCAGTCCGGTTCTATCCGCCCCGGCGGCACATTTTTGCTGGCGCACAGATGATAAGACTGAAGGCGAACCATGTCTTGCGCCAAATGCGCAGGTTTCGTCAACTGCGCCAAATGCGCGAAATGCGTCAGGTTGCAAGCCTGTCATTGCGGCCCTTGAGGTAATCGGTCAAAGAGTCTATGCTCACCCGGTATTGTTTGCCTATCAGGATAGCGCGGATGGCTCCTATTTCGATCCACATTTGAATCGTGCGTCGAGCGAGACCTGCAATCTCTGCCGCGCGGGCTGTGTCGGCGAATTTCTCATCGCGCTGCTTACCGGACAGGGCAAGGTAGAGGTCGAGCAGTTCTTGATCCGAGAGGTCCGTCATCGCACCCGGCGAAACCTGATGAAGAGTTGCTCGCGAAATCTTTTCACTCATAGAGAGACCCCTTATATGAATACAAACCTTTTGAGAGTCGGCTATAATCGAAACGCGCTTAACGACCGATTGCGAACGTGGCATTAGATGACGGTCTATGCATTTTATGCTGCACGCGGCATCCGCATTATGCGCCATATTTTGTGGTCCTATCAGAGAACCCCATGCTTTATCTTTCTTGCAATGTGTATGCCGCTACCGACCGGAACCGGTTGTCGATCCTTGCGCATTTTGATTCAACAGTTTAATCACAAAGGTGCATGACAGGTCCGATGTTGAGAGTGTATATCAGGTAAACACTTGCTCGCGCTTTCATGATTATTGTGCGCAATAGCAATGGTTTAGCCTGAGTGTATACTTGATAAACAGGTGTTTAGCAGATATACACTTCAAATTGAGCAAAGGCGATTGGTGAAAGCAGCGCTGACCGAAAATGCGCTCCGAACGGCGTCCTTTGTCCATCGTCCGTCGTCCGTGTACTTCTTCCAGAACCTTGCTTAAAGAACGACGGACGGAAGCGTACTCGCTGCCGGACCACGGACCACGGACAGCGAAAAGCATCACGTTTTAAACTTGAGTCTGTCCATCTTCATATAGAGACCTCTGCGGGTAAGGCCGAGTTCTCTGGCTGCCTGAGCGATGTTGCCTGACGACCGCCGCAGAGCTTCCTGAATCATTCGATGTTCGAGTTCGCTTGTAGCGTCGGCAAGCGTTTTGTCGGCGGAAGGCGCGATCTACAGTCGAGGCGATTTGCGATGGTTCACAGTGTTTCTTTTAGAAGAGGGGTCTTTGGAAGGATGAGGGATGAGGGATGAAACGATCACTTCACTCCGGTTTTCATCCTTCATCCTTTCCGAATGGGGCTGACCTTTAAAACTGATTCCAAAAACGAGCGACGGACGACGGACAACGGACTACGGACTAAAAGAGCCAGAGTTCCGGTCTCAGCGCCTGCCAGAGTTTTTCGGCCAGTATCAACCCGATTGATTGCCGCCCGAAGCTTATGCGGGCAAAGCCTGTCATCCCCGGACGAAGCAGCCCATCGGAGTTTTCAACCTGCACCTCTACGGGGTAGAACCTCTGGCCTCGCTCGTTGACTATGGGTTCGGCATTGATCTTGAAAACCCGCCCGTTGAAGGTGCGGCCGGGGACGGTCTTTAACTTGAACCTCACGGGACTGTCGAGGCGCACGTCCGATATTTCGCGCTCGCTCACCTCTATTCTCAAAAGGAACTTTTCAAGCTCACCTATGCGGCATATCTCTTCGCCCCGGTTGTAGCGGCGGCCTATGTTGCGCCGCAGGTCTTCGCCGAGGATTACGCCCGCGCGCGCAGCCATTACGTTCATCCCTTCATACTCGCGCTGAAGTATGTCTCGCCTCTGGCGGAAAGATTCCAACTGCTGACGGTTGGCGTGAAGTTCGGCTATGAGGGCTTCGAAGTTGGAGCGCGCGGCGCGGGCTTCGGTCTCGGCCACGAGTGAGATGGTCTCAGCGCCTGTGGTCTGGCGGCGATGCTCCACGAGTGCGGCTTCGAGGCGTGAGCGCGCGCCATCGAGTTCTTTTTCCGTCATTCGCATAGCCGCTATCGCGCGGTCATATTGCTGTTCGCCGACTAGTCCCTGGTCGAACAACTTCTTGTATCGCTCGACCTCCTGACGATTGTGATCGAGCTCAGTGCGCCTGAGTTCTATTTCCGATTGCAGGACCGCAAGCGACGGCGGCAGCAGACGCCGGCCACGCTCATCGGACTGCGAGGCGTTTCCGAACTCGGCCAGATCGCCGACGGCGACGGGTTGACGATTGGCGCGGGTGTGACGCTGGCGAGAGTGACCGGCGATGCCCGCATCCGACAGTCGTACCCCGGACTCTGGCAGGCGGCCGCGCAGGTGGCGACGCCACCTCTTCGCAACATGGGGACGATCGGCGGCAACCTCTGTCTCGACACGCGAT
>JAKEHD010000614.1 GCA_022615215.1 Blastocatellia bacterium | reverse complement strand
TATAAAGATTTCTTTCTTATAAAGATTTCTTTCTTATAAAGATTTCTTTCTTATAAAGATTTCTCTCTTACGCTCAGGGCCGGGCGATCTCGCTATCTGAAAACCACAAGATACTGTGCCGCTGGTCCCGCTCGCCTACTCTATATCGACTACCGTTGATCCAGCGTCGCGCCGCACTTTTTACAGGCGCGGGCGCGGCGGCCGTCGCCGAAAACCTGATGGCCGGAGCGCGTCGCCTCACTGCAATGCGGGCAGATGACCATGACGTTGGATATATCGATGGCCGCCTCGCGTTCCAATATGCCGCCTTTGACGCCGCTGCGCGTGTTGGCCCTCGTGTGGCGCTTGACGACGTTTACGCCCTCGACCAGCAACTTGCGCTTGCGAGGCAGCACCTCGATGACGCGGCCTCGCTTCCCCTTGTCCTTGCCTGCGATGACGACCACGCGATCATTCTTTCGGATGTTGATCTCTAGGTTCATAATTCCCCGTTCGTCAGATTCAAATCACTTCCGGCGCGAGGCTCACGATCTTCATGAATCGCTTTTCGCGCAACTCGCGCGCTATGGGTCCGAACACGCGGGTGCCTACTGGCTCGTTGTTCGGCTTTATCAGCACGGCCGCGTTCTGATCGAACCTTATATATGTGCCGTCCCGGCGACGAGTCTCTTTGCGCGTGCGCACGATGACGGCGCGAACCACCTGCCCCTTCTTGACCGCGCCATCGGGCGAGGCTTCCTTGACCGATGCCGTTATCACATCCCCAAGCCCGGCCCGCGACCCGGTGTCTCCGCCCACCGGCAATATCATAGAGAGGCGTTTCGCCCCCGAATTATCAGCGACCTCAAGCCTGGACCTCATCTGAACCATAAATCACCTCTACCGATGGAAAATTTCGAATATCGAACGGCTACCTCGCCCTCTGAATTATCTCGGTCACGCGCCATCGCTTGCGGGCCGACATGGGCCGCGTCTCGACTATGCGCACGGTGTCGCCTATGCGAGCGCCAAGTTCATCGTGCGCCATGAACTTGGACCGGCGGCGGATGTAGCGCCTGTACTTGGGGTGCTGTACCTGCCGCTCCACGCGCACGACTACGGTCTTCTGCATCTTGTCGCTTGTCACACGGCCGATCTTTTCCATGCGCCGATTTTTGCGCTCGGCGGGCGCGGACTCATCGGACGAAGCTTCTGCCACAGCGACAGCAGGCCCTTCTGCGGTCTCGACTTCTTCGGCCGCACCTTCTTCGATTGCGCCTTCGGCGGCAAGCTCTTCCAGAGGTTCGCTCGACCGAGCGGCTTCTTCTTCGGTTGCGCCCTCGACGGGCATATCGTCTTGAGGAAAAAAGTCTTCCTTTTTATTCTCTTCCATAATTTATACCTTGCGGCGGCGCGCACACGGGGCCGCTCACACCGATTTCCGTTCCTCCGCCAGTTCGCGCTCGCGCAGTATGGTCTTCACCCGCGCAAGGTCTTTCTTCTGCACTTGAAGGTTTTTGACAACGTCGTTGTTTCCGAGCGCAAGCTTGAAGCGCATGCGAAAGATCGACTCCTTGAGTTCTTCGACCTTGTCGCGAAGCTCTTCATCGCCCATATCCCTGAGTTCCTCAGCTTTCATACAAGTCCGCCTCCCTCCTGATCTTTGCGGCTGATGAAGCGGGTCTTGATGGGCAGCTTCTGTGCCGCGAGTCTTATGGCCTCGCGCGCAGTCTTCTCATCAACCCCTTCAAGCTCGAAAAGCACACGACCGGGCTTTACGACCGCGACCCATCCTTCGGGCGCGCCCTTGCCCTTTCCCATGCGGGTTTCAGCAGGCTTCTTGGTTATGGGCTTGTCCGGGAATATGCGTATCCATACCTTGCCGCCGCGTTTGATGAAGCGGGTTATGGCGACGCGGGACGCTTCGATCTGCTTGCCCGTTATCCAGGCAGGCTCAAGCGCCTTCAGCCCGTACTCGCCGAAGGCGATCTCAGCGCCGCGCGCGGCCGTGCCCTGCATACGCCCGCGATGCTGCCTTCGGTACTTCACTCTTTTCGGAATCTTATATTCAGCCATAATCAGTCACCTGTGGTCAGCTATCAGCCGTCAGCCATCAGCTATCAGACTGACGGCTGACGGCTGATAGCTGCTATTGCCTTCTCGCCTGCGGTCCCCGCCTCACGGTCAATTCGTCGCCGCGATATATCCAGACCTTTACGCCTATGACGCCGAACGTCGTATGGGCTTCCGCGAACCCGTAATCTATGTCGGCCCGCAGAGTGTGGAGCGGGAGGCGGCCCTGCAAGTACCATTCGGAGCGGGCTATTTCGGCCCCGTTCAATCTTCCCGAAACCCTCACCTTTATGCCCTGCGCGCCGAACCTCTGAGCGTTTTCGACCGCGCGCCGCATCGCGCGCCGGAAGGCTATGCGTTTCTCCAGTTGCTGGGCGACCTGCTCGGCCTGCAATTGCGCGTTGAGTTCGGGCTTGTGTATCTCCTGAATATTGACATAGACCTCGCGCCCCGTGCGGTCTTTGATCTCCTGTTTGAGCCGGTCGATCTCTGCGCCCTTGCGACCGATTATTATGCCGGGCCGCGAGGTGTGTATTATGATCTTCAGCTTGTTTGCGGCGCGTTCAACGTCTATGTGCGAAACGCCCGCTCCGGCGAACCGGCCCTTCAACTCTTTCTTCAGCTTCAGGTCTTCGTGAAGCAATTCGGCGTAATCGCGCTTGGCTATCCAGTTGGAATGCCAGCCGCGATTGAACCCGAGCCTGAACCCATACGGATGAACTTTCTGACCCACGATTCCTCCAATGCCGTTCGAAGCCTCGAAGTCGAAATTTCAAACGGCGATGCTATTCATCAATCCTCAATCCTTCGGCGTCTCCACCTCTATGGTTATGTGGCTCTGCCAGCGGCGCTCGCGATAGGCCCGTCCCATGGGCGCGGGGCGCACGCGGCGGCGATACTTGGTCGGGCCGAGGTCTACGGTCGCCGTCGATACCACAAGGTCGTCGACATCGACGGAGACGTTTATCAGATCGGCCTTCTGCGTGGCGTTGGCTATGGCCGAGCGCAGAGTCGTTGCAATAGGCCGCGCCGCGCGCTTGGGTGACGATGCGAGTATCGCCAGCGCTTCGTTTACGTTGCGCCCTCGAATCAAATCGATGACGAGACGGGCCTTCTGAGGCGATCCCTTTATGTATTTTGCGACCGCTCGTGCCTTCATCGCCTGCCTCCCTTCTTGACCATCTTGTCGCTCTTTTCAGGGTGGCCTTTGAATGCACGCGTGGGCGAAAACTCGCCCAGCTTGTGACCGACCATGTTCTCCTGTACGTAGACCGGTATGAACTTCTTGCCATTGTGAACGGCTATCGTGTGGCCCACCATCTCGGGCAATATGGTCGAGCGACGAGACCATGTTTTATGGACACGCTTCTCGTTCGACTGGTTCATCCTCATGATCGCCTTCTCCAGGTGATCGTCCACAAACGGCCCTTTTTTAACTGATCTTGCCATAACCTCACCTAAGTGATGCGTGATGCTTTCTGGTCTCCGTCCGTGGTCCGTTGCACTTCTTGACCACAGATAACACATTGCGCAGGGGTGCAGGGGCGTTTT
>JAKEHD010000613.1 GCA_022615215.1 Blastocatellia bacterium | reverse complement strand
TATAAAGATTTCTTTCTTATAAAGATTTCTTTCTTCGGCATCCTGCCTGCAAGCGTTTCCGCATTAAGGGTATTGAGGGAAATCCTCAATTCATGCTGCGCGCAGTATATAAGGGAAAGAGATAAGCGATGAAGAAACTATCGAAAGTATTCTATCTGGGATCGGCGGTGGCTGTGCCGATCATCCTGATGATGATGGCGATTCTTATCCCTGTTTTCTACAGAGCGAGAGATCCGGATGATCGCAGTTTTATGAATTTGATGGCGCTGATCCCTGTGCTGCTTCTGTATCTGGCGGTCGTGACGTGCATTCTCTTTTACAGGATGTGGGCCGCCATACAGGACGGACACGCGCGGACAAGCCCTGGCAAGGCGGTCGGGTTCCTGTTCATCCCGTTCTTCAATCTCTACTGGGCATTTCAGGCGATCTGGGGATTCGCACAGGACTACAATCTGTACCTGGACCGGCAGGGCATCGACGCGAAGAAGTTGCCGGAGGGGCTGTTTCTGACTTACGTGATTCTATGCCTGACGACCTGGGTTCCGGTCATCGGACCTGTGCTTTTCGCGGCCAACCTGATGTTCGTTCTCCCTGTGATGGTGTCGAAGATTTGCGATGCGATCAATGCTCTGGCCTATGCGCATCAAGGGGCAGCGACAGCCTTCGATGCTGCATAGTCGGTTCGCCTCACAAAAGCCACAGGGCAAGGATGGAACATAGTTTGGATAGGGAGGATGCGCGTGTCTTTCTCAATGTCTTTCTGGAAGGTGATAATAGCACTGGTTGCATCGGCGATCGTGGGCGCTCTGGTCAGCTTTACCTTTTTTTACACGAAGACCGCTCCTCAGGCGGAAGCTGCAAAACGACTGGCGGAAGAATCAGATGCTGATCTGGCGCGTCTGGCTCGAACGGATCGATTCACCGACGCGGATTACAGGCAGATGCAGGAAGTCCTGAACAGGCGGGCTATTGAGTTCAAAAGGTTGATGGATGAAAAATCCCGCATAAGATCCCAATCACATCTGCTCGGGGTGATCACTGCATTGGCAATCTTCGGCCTCGCATCTATCTATCTATTCTTTTCAAGGAAGAGAGCAGGGCCGCAGAGTTGAGATCGTTTTCAAGACGAAGCTCGCAAAGGGGCTTCGAAGGACGCGGGAAGAGATGACGGATTTGCTTTAGGAGGGCGCTATGAACTCGCGGACTTTTCTGAAGGCGGGCCTCTGGGCCTGTCTGTTATTGTCGGTCGTTGCGTGTGGATCGAGACCTCTCACCACAGGGGACCGGATACTTGCAGACGAAACTCTATTCAGCAAAGATGTCAGCAAGGAACTGATCGAAAAGGTCGAGCAGTTGAGAGACCATTTCGACGAAGAGCAAAAGAAATTCGAAAAAAACCGGGCCGCTTTCGAGGCGCAGACCGAGGCGCAGCATCGCGGTAGGAAAATAGCAGGCGAAACCATCGGCCTTTCTGCCAGCATCGAGATACCTGAAGGCAAGCAGCCCATGATGGAAGAGATACAAAAGAAGTACGGTGATCCCGACAAAACCGACCGGGAGAAAGCGGATGAAAATCTCTACATGAAGACCCACTATTACGGGGATATAGGGTTTGCCTTGCCGGAGGGACAGGAGAAAGGAAAGGTCTTGAGGATATTCGTTCACAGGGTTCTTTTCGAGAAAAAGGCAGGCAGTTGAGGTCGTCAAGAGAAGAAGGGAGAGAAACACGAGATGAATAGAAAACAGATTCCATTCTTATGCCTTCTGCTGATAGTTCTGGCTTCGTGCGAAAACAAATTCGAGCCTGTCAAAACCTCGCTCGGAGACCTGGTCAAAGTCGAAAAAAAGCAAGAGGTCGTAACAGACAGTCAATCCGCAGGCACAATCAAGCCGAAATCCGGCCGGGCGCTCTACGTGCTGAGTTTCGAAGGGAAGAGCGAAGTTCCTTACGAGACCGGGTCAGACGATTATTACCCGCTCCTCGATTCTTCAGGGCAAAAGTTCCCGCCCATATTTTTGGGCAGCCCCTCCGCTGACGGCAGGCTACTGGGCAAGGATGTGAAGCTCAACGGACAGAGCACAGGAAAGGACGGAAGGTTCGTCTTCAAAGGGACTGCCACACTGCCCGGACCCAAAGCGGCTTTCGTTTACGAGGTGCCGGAAACGGCAGAGGGACTTGCGCTCAAAGACGGCGATCAAAAATTCTCGATAGAGCAATAATGGCAACCTCTCATCCGGCGCGGACCCGATACCCGTCAGCGAATTCGGAAATTAAGGGACCGCCCTTCGCAGGTCATCCCGAAGGCTTTCGTTCAAACGGACGGCTCGTTTGATGCGGCATTCTGCCCGCCTTCGCGCATTCCGTCGCGGCGCAAGGCTCGGGCCAGGCGCTCGGAAGTCGCAGCCACATTCTTTGGAACCCTTACAGGAAACAATCTCGCCACGAGCGCGTCCTTCTTCTTTCTCAAATGCGCCGCCTCCTGTAGTATACGGCTGCCTTCCGACAGATTCGCTTTGATGAATCCGCGGCGCGAGACTATGTCTATGATCTCCTCTTCGAGCGATTCCAGGTCGTGCCAGTCGCCGATCTTGTCTTGCAGCACCCTGAGCCAGTTGAGGCCGCGCGAGGCGTCGCCGTAGCCTATCTCAGATACTATCTCCAGAATATACCTGACCCGTTTGGCCGCTATGCGAAGTTCGTGAAGTTCTACAGGGTCGGCCGTAGGATGAGAATCCGCCGCAAGCGATAGAAACTCGCTCAGGCGCTGCTCCAATCGCGTCGCCGAGCGAAGGGCTATCCTTTTTTTATCCATCCCCGGAAAGCTCGCTCCGGCGGGGCGGGGAGTTGTGGTCTCTTCGATTACCGTCGAATCGTCGGCTTCGATTACCGTAGAAGCATCGCCTTCGCTCTCAGGCTCAGGCTCATCGAGGCTCAAGCCCAGGCTCTCTGCAATGCCGGCTATATCTATCTGCTCAAGTTTCCGCCTGACCTTTTCCATACGAAGCCGCCGCCGCTCCTCAAGCAGTGTCTTCAGCAATTCGAATTTCGGCGCTTGAGAGGGCCTCCGCGATGAGGATTGCTTATTGATGATTATGAGGAATACATCGTAATTGCGAACGGTCGAAAGCCATCTTCGCCAGCGGCGCAATCTCTTTTTGAGAGAGCGCACGCCAATCTCGTCATCCTTCATCAGGAGCAAATCGAGCGAAGCCTGAAGCCTGCGAGTCGTCACACGCATCTTGTGAACCGATTCAACGTCTCCCGATTCCATGACGGCAGTATGATACTCTCTCAAGGTTTTTAACTGACCGAGTACGATCTCGCCGAGTGTGGGAGGCGGCCCCTTTTTTGATTCCTCTTGCTTTATCTCTTCGGGGGCTTCCGGGGGTGTTTCGATCTCTAACGCCATTTTGCTTTCAACCATCAGTACACATCCTTGATAAAAAATCCCGCCGACTTGAGCGAAAGAGCTTGTCGCGCACAGTCCCTCTCAGGGCAACACTCGCATAGCGAGACCGCTGCTGAAAAGTGCGTTTACCAGATCAGGCGTTGCGGCTTGATCTGGCGGAAATCGCAAAAAAGATTGTTCCACACAACCGAAGGTATTCCACGCGATTTCAACATCCCGCTATGTGGCGGTTATAATAGCAGGAGGCATATTTCAAAGCAAATGGAGTCAGTGGTCAGTGGTCGGTGGTCAGTTGCTGAGGTAAGTCGATATTGTAGTCATAAGCAATACAGCAACGGACGACGGACAACAGGTCGGATGGATATCCTTAGATTAAACATCGAGAAGACCGAACCTGACGCGCTCTCAGAAAGCGAGATAAGGTTTCAGGTGGCGCTGCTGGCCGCGCTTGCGTCGGTCTCGGTCAGCCTGATTTTGCGTTTCGCCCTCGATGCTCCGCTCGTGCCTGAGTTGCTGGCCCAATACATCTTCGCCGTCGTTCCTATATGGTTCGTAGAGCTTGCGGTAGGGCTTCTCGGTCCCTTCGCAAAGCACCTGGCCTTTCTCGCCTGCGTGGTCTTATACCTGATAGCCCTCTCGTCAGCGGCCCTCGCGCTGTTTCGATACTTCGCCCGGAAAGAAGGAGCCATCACGCGCTCACCGATCATCGCCATCTTTTCATTTGCAATATGGACAGTCACGATGTCGATCTTGATCCCCTTGCTAGGCGGCGGGCTTTTCGGGCGATACCTGCCGCAGGGCGCGCTCTACTCGACGGCGTCCATTCTCTTGGCGCACGTGATTTATGGACTCGGACTCGCGCTCATCCCCCGATGGTATCAGCAGCGGCCCGACCTCGAACGCGCAAGCAACACATGGCTCAATCGCCGCCGCGTCGTGCGGGCTATAGGCTTCGCAGTCCTCGCCGTAGGCGTGTATGACATCGCAAATTCGCTCTTAGGCTCATGGCTCCTGAAAGGCACGGGCCGAGTCAAAGGCGGTAGCGGGGTCTTTCCAGATATAGACGGTCTCGCGCTCGAAGTCACTCCCGTCCCCGATTTTTACGAAGTGTCGAAGAACCCTTTCGACCCGCAGGTAGACACCGCGCGATGGAGGCTTGAAATCACAGGCATGGTCGAGCGCCCGCTTTCGCTCAGTTATGATGACATCAAGAACCTGCCTTCAATCGAGCAATACGCGACGCTCGCCTGCATAGATAACCCTGTAGGCGGAGACCTCATAGGCAACGCGCTCTGGCGCGGAGTGAGAATGAAAGACCTGCTGGAACACGCGGGCTTGAAGGCCGGAGTTGTAGATATAAAGATGCGAGCGAGCGACGACTACACGGATTCGATTCCGCTCGACCGCGCGATGGCCGAAGGCACAATGCTCGTCTACGAGATGAACGGCCAGCCGCTCACGCGCTCACACGGTTTCCCTTTGCGATTGATCGTACCCGGCATATACGGTATGAAGAACGTAAAATGGATAACGCAAATCGAAGCGGTGAACCATGACTTCCGGGGCTACTGGCAGGCGCGCGGATGGGACGACCGCGCCGAGTACAAAACCATGTCCCGCATAGACACACCCGACGACGACATCAGCGGAGCGACTACCATCGCCGGAATAGCGTTCGCAGGCGACCGGGGCATAAGCAAGGTAGAGGTCTCAACCGACGGCGGCAGGAGTTGGGAAGAGGCCGAAATAAAACCTGCGCTCTCGCCCTTCAGTTGGGCGCTGTGGCAAAAGCGATGGACCCCCTCACGCGCGGGCAAACATACACTCCTGGTCCGTGCGACCGACGGGCGCGGAATCACACAGACCGCCGAGTACGCGCCCGCCGCGCCATCAGGCACCTCCGGGTATGACCGCGCGATCGTGGAATCGGAGTGATCGTTTCCTGCCGACTCGCTATCGCCTTACGCCTGCGCGTCTCTTCAAAGGAGCGAGTCGCCTTCTGAGATTTTCAGCCGCCGGGTCGGGCGGCGGCGGATCGAGCACTCGCGCGAGAAATTCCAGCCCTTCGATCGAGCGCGGTCTGATGGTGCGTCCGAGGTGGTCAGCGCCTCGCACGAGATGGTATTCGTGCTGAATGTTATTGTCCCATAGCGCGCGATGCAGAAACTCCGTAGCTTCGTGAAGATTGAAAGCATCCTCATCGCCGCATTCGATATAGATTGCAAGCCCCGAAGAGCGAATCTTTTCTGCGCGGGCGACGGCCATCGAAGCAGGATTGTTGGCTTCCCAGTAAGCGTCGTCGAACGGTCTGCCGAATATGGTCTCCATCAACTGAGCCGAGCGCCAGAAGCGATTTCTAGGTTTGACATCTCTCCATTTGAAAGCAGGGTCTACGCCCGGCTCGATAGCCGCAAGGCCCGCGAATCTGTCGGGGTATTTGAACCCCAATCGGAGAGCGCCGAGTCCCCCCATAGAGATTCCAAACAGAAGGGTGCCGCCGCGCTCGCGAGTGGCTTTGTACTTTTCTCGCAGGTGATCGAGGAACGGTCCAACGATGAAGGACTCCCATTTTTGCGACCCGTCCTTATAATCCATATAGAAAGAGCGCCCCGCACTCGGAGTGGCGATCACCATTTTAGGCAGAGTACCCGCCTTCCACATGCCATCGATCATCGGGCGCATCTGCGTGAGAAAGCCTCGATTCCCTCCCCCGCCGTGCAGGAGCAATAGTAGAGGCAGAGACCCCTGCGCGCGGTCGTATCCATCGGGCAGAAGGACTGCGTATTCAACCGGGCCGGGAACGAGCGAGGTTTCAAGCTTGCCTTCGATGAGTTGACTGGCCCGCGCATCAGGAATCGAACAACAGATAAAGATAAGAGAAAACACCGACAGGATGATTCGCTTTCGCGGCATAACGATGGCTCCTTTCATCGGCTCGTGTGATTGATTAAGGTTTCGCACGATCATTATGAGTCAATCCGTAGTTGAACGGCCGTAAAAATATAACCATGAAACCGGGCGCAAGGCGATAAGGACAGGGCAAGAGAGAGCCTTGCCACCGCTAAAGAGATGATCGAGCGCATGGGCTATCACAGGCGAGATAATGACCTCGGAGAGATAGCGCGGCAATTATAGCCTTTCGCAGTTCGTCAGGTAATTTGCAAGGCGAGCGCGGATTTGGAGTGCGGTGACAAGTCACCGCTTTTATTTCCTCGTTATGAAATCGAAAGCGATTATGACTTCTCCATACGTGTTCGAGGAATTAAAAGGCAGGCTTTCATCTGCGTTTTAAGGAATCAAAAGCGACGACAAGTCGTCGCACTCCAAATTGATTATGACTTCTCCATACGTGTTCGAGGAATTAAAAGGCAGGCTTTCATCTGCGTTTTAAGGAATCAAAAGCGACGACAAGTCGTCGCACTCCAAATTGGGCCACGCTTTGGACCCGCGCGTTCAAATGCAAGTTGCTCTATCTCAAATACACATCTCATGCTCTTCCCCATCTCTATCCCATTCGGCCTGCAATTCGCGCATCCCTACGAATACCCTCATCACATCGAGCGATTGATCGAGTTCATTCCTGAATTCCTGATAGAGCCGCATAATATTAGGCAATATCCGTTCAGGCTCGCGCCACTTTGCGTATATACCTAACTTCACGTCGCGCGCTGCTTGCTCCGGGGTCATCCCTTCGTCGAATCGCTTTCTGGCCTCGCGCCGGATCATCGAAAGATAAGCCCGCATCTCGCGCAACTCTTTCTTTCCGCTTATAGGCCCGTGACCCGGCACTATCGTCTCTACGTCCATCTTCAATATCCTGTCTGCAACCTTGATCCAGTTGCCGACGTGCCCCTGAAAGGCCATAGGCGTCACATAATAAAATGCAATGTCTCCGGCAAAGAGCAACTTATCTTTAGGCAGATACACGAACGCATCTCCGAATGTATGCGCAGGTCCAAGATGACGCAACTCTACTTCGCGTCCCGCCTGATGAAATATCATCCGGTCTTCAAAGGTGACGCGCGGCACTGCAAGTTTCAATCGCGGGTACTCTTCAGCAAAGCGAGGCATCGCCTGTTGAAGGAACTCTACGGGCAGGCCCGTGCGGATTATTTCTTCGCGGCAATGAGTGTGGCTGATTATCTCTGCATCGCGGAAGAGATGATTTCCGCCCGTATGATCCAGGTGATGATGAGTGTTCACGAGCCGCGTCACGGGCTTTGCGGTCACTCGTCGGATGGCCGAGCGAAACCTGCGAGTCATCGAAGGCACCATGAGAGCGTCTATGGCCATAGCCCCTTCGCGGTCTACGAGCAATCCGGCATCGCTCACTCCGAGTTCGCCGTGCGCTTGAATGTATGCGTAGACCTTCGGGGCGACCTCTTCGAGTCCGGTCTTCCATTTTTCAGGCGTGATCCAATCTTCGCTCGTTTGGTTTTTAATCATCATCCGCACCTTGATTGCATTATTGAAAGGCGCGAACTTTTTAACACAAAAGGCGGGTGGCAGGCCAGAGGGGGAAGCATGCAGGGGAGCAGGGGAGCAGGGGAGCCATCTGCTTTCTGTCTCGCTACTTCTATCTCAGTTTGAACTCTATCTCTACTTTCTGCCAGAACGCGACTGCCTGGCCGTCCTTCATCGCGGGCTTGAATTTCACCTGGAATAGAGCGCGCATTGCTTCAAAGTCCAACCAGTCGGGCAGGTGGCGGAGTATTTTGACCGACTTCACCCTTCCGTCAATGCCAACCAGCACGTTCGCCAGGACGATGCCCTGTGTCTCATTCGCTCTCGCTTTCTGAGTATAGTTGGGCCTGGGGCGATTCAAAGGGATGGGCCGCGAATCAACCTTTCCGACTGCTTCTCTCGCCTCTGCCCCTTTCTCTTTTATGGCAATCGAGCGCAGGTAAAATGGCTGTGCCTTTTCATACTCTTCCTTTATGTAGTAAAGCTCCACGAGGTTGTCCAGGGTCCGGGCTAAATCATCATGATCGGGGCCGAGCGCCTTTTCTCTTATCGCCAATGCGCGGAGATAGAGCGGCTCGGCTTTGTTGTATTTCTTTCGCAAGAAATATATTGTCGCGAGGTTGTCGAGCGAGCGGGCGACATCGATGTGATCGGGACCGAGCGCCTTTTCTTTTATCGTCAGTGCGCGGAGAAAAAACGATTCCGCCTTCTTATAGTCTTTTTTACTCTGATATATGATAGCGAGATTGTTGACGATGACAGCTACATCTAGGTGGTCACGGCCAGAAGCTCTCTCCTGTATTTCCAGGGCACGCATGGCAAGCTTTATGGCTTCAGAGTGCTTGCCTTCACGATACAGCTTTACGGCTTCAAAACTGAGCCGTTTCGCTTCTTCCAGATCATCGGACTTTTCCTGACCGGACCATCGGGCAAAGGTTTTCGTCATGGCATTCACAGAGCTTGCCCGCGCAAATCCATGCAGGGGGAAAAGGCCGAGAATAAAAAATATCGCCATCATAAACAGTAACGCGGCTCTTCTCATCTCCATTCTCTCCTGGGACCGTGTTTCGTGGTTAAAGCAAGATTATTGCCAATCGCGGGCAAAGTCAACGACCGATGAAGCCTTCATCTTTCTTCGAGGCTTCGAGCGCTCTTCATCACTCAGATATTATCGCCTTTATAGAGGCGAACCGTTGAAGCGTCTTCGACTTCTGCAAGCAGTTCGCCGATGGTCCTGCCGATTTGCGGGTGGACGAGGCGAGGCGCTATTTCGCAGAGAGGTTCGAGCACGAAGCGGCGCAGGTGCATCCGAGGATGCGGCACCGTTATTTTGACCTCCGCCGCGTTTGTAAGCGGGTTTGCGTCTATTATCATTTCGCCGAAAAGCAAAAGATCGATATCGATTATGCGCGGGCCATCGGGGACCGTGCGACGGCGGCCCATTCGGCGCTCTATTCGAAGCAGTGCGCCGAGAAGTTCCGCCGCCCCGTCAGGGCTGAAATCAAATCCTGAGTCGGCGCGCACCTCTATGACCTGATTGAGAAACCAGGGCTGATCCGCCAGTCCTACGGGTTCGGTCTCGTACAGAGAAGACGCGCGAATGATCGCGCATCCTAGTTCCTCTATCCGCCTCTGCGCTTCGCTCAGGTTCGATTCCCTGTCGCCGAGGTTCGCTCCGAGACAGATGTATATTCGAGGAGATTGCGCGGCCCGGTAGAGATGAGGGCCTTTCGGTTCTTGACTCCGCTCTTTGAGGTCGTCGGGCATTTCAGCCGATGATGATACACGGGGCGCGGTATAAAATGAAACGTTGCAAGGAAAGTCCGCAGTACGCTTTGAGCGCGCACAGCAATCCCCTTCTCGAATTCGTACTTTCTCGAAATCCCGATTCGCGGCTTCCAAGGGTTTGCGCCCGCTCGCGTTATGCGGACGCAAAAAGGGCTGTAGACCGGAGCCGCGCCCCGATCTTCAGCCCTTTCGGTTTATCGCGCTACAACAGCAGAACTGCGAGTCGGCAGCTTATTACATTCCCGCTCCCGGACACTCGCAGGTACTGTCCCTGACATCGCTGTCGAGAATGCGTATCAGCCTGCCTCGATGCGTCAACCTGATGTCGGCAGTGCCGACGAACGTACAGACCTGATTGACTTCATCAGGCTTGTTGACCACTACAGAGATGAAGCGGTCGGGCCTCTTGGGGTCGGCTCCCGTATCCATGAGTGTCACCTTGCAGGAACTCCTGCCGACTACTCCTGTGCCTTCGAGCGTGACACCCTTGCTGCAATCCTGATAGATGTAATCGCCCGTCTCGGAACTGAACAGGATGAAGCTGTTCCCGTTGTCAGACTGCACACAGCAATCGAACGGCTGGCATATATTGCCCACCACAGTGAAGCTGTAGGTTTGGCCGAGACCGGTGCCGGCAGTGTTTTCGACTATGACCACGACGAAATCGGATCCGCCCGGAACGGTGAAGGAGAACGGCTGAGTAACGCTTGAGCCTACGTCGGCCAGGTAATTCGTGCAGACAACTGCTTCATAAGTGCCGAGGTATGCTACAGCATGGAGATTGACACCGCCGGGGTTGCCGCCCGCGTTCGGGTCGAAATTCACGGTTACGCATTGCGGGTCAGCAGTTTCATTGGTGAAGGTATAAGCGTCGAAATTGAATGAGCCGCTGCCGAACGTGCCGGGGCACACCTTGGGCACGGCGCATGTGCTGGCTATGCCATCGCGGAAGATGCGATTCGGGGTCTGTAGACCCGTCACAAAAGGCCAGTCGGGACTGCCGCTGCCGAGCGTGCCGTTGACGGGTATGTCCGGGCACACGATTTCGACACAATCGATGTCGATTATCATCGTGCCCGTCTCACCATCGAAGCCGCCCGCCTGTATCTTGTAGGTTACGCCAGGGTCGGCGAAAAACGTCAGGAAAGACTGGAACCCATCGCCGCAGGCATCATCGTTACAGGCTATCGGCGTGAAATTGGCGAAGTCACACATAGTGCCATCGGGCCGCCACACCATCAGCGCCGTATCGAAGGGCGCGCTGTTACAGGTTGAGACGGTCACAATAGCCCCTTCGGGTGCTGTAGTTGTGAAGTTATACCAGATGGAATTTGCCTGAACAGTACAGGTCGATTGCGGTTCGTCCACTTCGTCGGTTGCAGCCGCGGTGTCTACGGTATCTGTGAACGGGCAATCGGCTCCCGTGACGTTGACCGCACCGGCGCAGTCATCGTTTGCCGGCGGCAGGGCACCACCCTTGGGCGGTGCGACGCGCGGTCCTCTCGGTGGTTTGGCGGTTTGCGGAACATCCGATGCGCTGCCGCCATCCTGCGCGAGTGCTTCGACCGTCACGGTACGAAAGGCGGACAGGGCGGGAAGCACAAGCATTGCAGCGAACAGCAGCGCGAAAATTGGTGCGAGTTTTTGCTTCTTCAATCTCATGGAATTCCTCCTATAAATTATTGCGCCTCACACGATTTGGAAACCACAAAGCCGGTCCGAGCACCCGCAGCCCTGATGCAGCCCTGCCGACCGCTATCGTGAAACGCCATGCATGCGAATTGGAATCAGCATTCTATGCTCTTCTGTGAACAAAGCCCTTGAACCGAAATCAGGGCGGCTGTCTATACGGATACTGCTATCAGTTATTGCAAAGGAATGACGCGGACGGCAAATGTGTCCTTCTTGCCGCCCGGCCTATAATACGATAACGCCTTCATTTACGCAACATTGTTTTTACATTCCGCCCTTGAAAAATTTCGATGGAGGAGGGGAGGGGTGCGGTTCCATAAAGTCGGCCATAATCCCCCCAACGGGAGTTGAACTAAGCGCTACGCGCAGATGTGTGCTGTCATCACTTGATTGATCTCGATCATTCTCCCACCGAATCGATCTATACTT
>JAKEHD010000009.1 GCA_022615215.1 Blastocatellia bacterium | reverse complement strand
TCTTCGTGTCTCCGTGCCTCCGTGGTGAAATCCCATTCCATTTCTGAACATTTACTAGAAACGCAATCGCTTGACGGTCGCTTATACCGGCCCTTAAACTGATGCTTAATAGGTTCTACCCTTGAAGAACTTTGACCTTACACGAAAGATCGGACGCTTATGACACACAATCTTTTCAACTCGCTTCAGACATTCAAAATCGACGGCGGCCGAGAGGGCAAGTTTTACTCCCTGCCTCAACTTGAGCGCGAAGGCATAGGCCCCGTATCGAAATTGCCCGTAAGCATTCGCGTCGTCCTGGAATCGGTCCTGCGAAACTCCGACGGTCGGCGCATAAGCGAAGAGAGCGTGCGGGAGCTTGCAAACTGGAAGCCTAACGCCGAACGAACCGAAGAGATACCCTTCGTGGTCGCGCGCATACTCTTGCAGGACTTCACGGGCGTACCCCTTCTCGTCGATCTCGCGGCTATGCGCTCGGCGGTCGCTCGCACGGACGGCGACCCTAAAATCATAGAGCCGCTCGTTGCGGTCGATCTGGTCATAGACCACTCGGTACAGGTCGATTATTCGAGCATACCCGATGCATTCCGATTGAACCTTGAGATGGAGTTCAAACGCAACCACGCGCGCTATCAGTTTATGAAGTGGGGCATGCAGTCGTTCGACGCATTCAAAGTCATACCGCCTGGTATCGGTATATGCCATCAGGTCAATCTCGAATACCTGGCAAAATGCGTGATCGAAAGAGACGGCCTCTATTATCCCGATACTCTCGTCGGCACAGATTCGCACACAACGATGATAAACGGGCTGGGCATAGTAGGCTGGGGCGTCGGCGGCATAGAGGCCGAAGCGGGGATGCTCGGCCAGCCCGTCTACTTCCTGACGCCCGATGTGGTGGGCATGCACCTCTCGGGACGCCTCCGCGAAGGCGTCACGGCTACGGACCTGGTGCTTCGCTGCACGGAGATGTTGCGCGAAGCGAAGGTCGTCGGGAAATTCGTCGAGTATCACGGCGAGGGCGCGGCAACGCTTTCGGTGCCCGACCGCGCGACCATAGCCAACATGTCGCCCGAATATGGCGCGACTATGGGATTCTTCCCGGTAGATGAAGAGACCTGCGCTTATCTGAAAGCCACAGGCCGTTCGGACGAACATGTCGAGATGGTTCGCAGCTATTTCAAAGCGCAGGGAATGTTCGGCATCCCGCGCAGGGACGAATGCGATTATAGTCAGGTGCTGGAACTAGACCTCGCGGACGTGGAGCCGGGCGTGTCCGGACCCAAGCGCCCGCAAGACCGAATAAACCTGTCGAATTTGAAGAGCCGCTTTTACGATCTCCTGCAAAAGCCTATTACAGAGAACGGCTATAACAAGTCTGAGGATGAGATCGACAATCGCTATCCCACAAGCATCGGACTCAGTAGCCCGACTGTAAGTGAGGGCTTGACCAACCCGCCGCCGGGCGTCCCCGGCCTGCTCACAGGCGGCGGAGAGCAGGAGTCTGAAACTTCGCCTGCCGTAGCGCGCAATAACGAGAGCGCGGAAGATACGAGCGTCTGGACCGAAACCGAGATGATGAACAATCGCCCGACGCCCGACCTTGTAGAAGAGATTCGAGAGGGGGCATTCCCGCACGCAAAGGTTGATCTCGGACACGGCGACGTAGTGATAGCGGCGATAACCTCCTGCACGAACACCTCGAATCCGAGCGTTATGCTGGCGGCGGGGCTTGTGGCGAAGAAGGCCGTAGAGCGTGGTCTTGCGCTGCGTCCGACCGTAAAGGCATCGCTTGCGCCCGGCTCGCGCGCGGTGACGGATTACCTTGAGAAGACCGGGCTTCAAACCTATCTCGACCGGATAGGTTTCAATCTTGTCGGCTACGGATGTTGCACATGTATCGGAAATTCCGGCCCGCTCGACCCTCTGATAGAAGAAGTAATTAATAAAAACGATCTCGTCACGGCAAGCGTCCTGAGCGGCAATCGCAATTTCGAGGCGCGTGTGCATCAGAGCGTGAAGGCGAACTTCCTCATGAGTCCGCCGCTCGTGGTTGCGTTCGCTTTGGCAGGCCGGGTCGATATAGATATGTCGCGTGAGCCTATAGGCAAAGATAAAGACGGTAATGAAGTTTATCTGCGCGACCTGTGGCCGAGCCAGGAAGAGGTTCGTGATTTTATGCGCTCGGCCTTCGACCCGGAAACCTATCGCAGGCTCTACAGCAACTTCGTCGAGCAGAATCCCATGTGGAACGAGATTCCAAGCAGCGAGGGGCTGGTCTACTCCTGGGACTCCGAATCGACTTACATACAGGAGCCGCCCTATTTCGAAGGCTTCAGTATGCAGGCGGGAGAAGTGCGCGACATAAGAGGCGCGCGGCCCCTGGCCATTTTCGGGGACTCGGTCACTACAGACCACATAAGCCCCGCGGGAGCGATAAAGCCAACCTCTCCGGCGGGACTCTATTTGCAGGAGCGAGGCGTCGAAATTCATGACTTCAACAGCTATGGCGCGCGGCGCGGTAATCACGAGGTCATGGTGCGCGGCACGTTTGCGAATGTGCGGATTAAAAACCTGATGGTGCCGGGCACAGAAGGCGGAGTGACCCTGCATCAGCCCGACGGCGAGCAGATGAGCATCTACGACGCGGCGATGAAGTATCAGGAGGCAGGCGTTCCGCTGATAGTTTTAGCGGGCCAGGAGTACGGGACCGGAAGCTCGCGCGACTGGGCCGCCAAAGGCACTCGCTTGCTCGGCGTGAAGGCGGTCGTGGCCCGGAGCTTCGAGCGTATACACCGCAGCAACCTCGTTGGGATGGGCGTTCTGCCCTGCCAGTTCAATGAGGGCACGAGCGCCGAAACGCTTGAGTTGGACGGCACGGAGACCTTCGACATAACGGGAATCGAAGGAGAGATAAGACCGCGCGCGCGCGTCACACTGGTCATACACCGCCGCGAAGGGAGGACTGAGGAAGTGCCGCTGCTTGTGCGAATAGACACGCCCGTCGAGGTCGACTATTACAGGCACGGCGGCATACTTCCCTTTGTGCTGAGGCAATTGCTTGCACAGGGATGAGACGGATTTATACTTTGTGTGGTCACAAGCAACATGCCTGCCGGTTTCTTTGAAATCATCTCCGCTCGCGTAAGCTCCGACTCGAAAAGGCACGGCCTCTCCTCAGAGTATCGCAATACGAATGGCATTGTGTTTCGGTTGCGTCGAAGCCATAGCGAAGTAGAATGAAACCTCATTGTGCTCGACTGCCGATGGATACTTTCCCTGCTAACAGTCCGGGGAGATTCCGTCAGTAATATAGAGCCACAACAAATAGAATGGACTGGCCGCAACAAATAGGCCCCATAGAGTGTTACTCTTGATCTTCTGCCAGAAGGATTCCCTGACCTCGATGGCTTTGATATCCGAACAAAGTATCGATAGCACTGCTTTTTTGCGATGTATCTCGATGCGTCCGGGGTATTGCGCATGCAATTTACCATCGATCTTCTGGCCCGTTTTAAGAATGATTCGAAGACGCTCTTTAGGGCGAAAACTTGCCTTGCAATAGTCATACGCATAGTTGTTCTGGGCGGCTATGCTCTTTGATCTGGCAAAACCACTGAGCGGCGTCAGTACCAACACTGAAGCGATTAGCAATATACCTGGAAAGCGCATAAAATCCTCCTTGTTGGAAAATAACTGTGATCGGGATGAGCGTATGCTTTTGAGATGTCGGCAGCCATCAGGCTTATTACACTTTAATGATTGTCACAGTCTGTGACGAAGGTTTGCTCGTCCAATATTCTGAGGAGGAGTCATTCATGACGCTATGCGTCGCCCTGAAACCATGAAAACGGCTGCGCCGGAGAAGAAAGAAATCTTGTAAGCGTTCACGGGGGGCATGAAATCATATTTGTTGATA
>JAKEHD010000612.1 GCA_022615215.1 Blastocatellia bacterium | reverse complement strand
GGAGCGACTCGAAGGCCGACTCCGGGGGCTTCATCGCGTGACCATCCGCGAGACCTGCACCGCGAGGTGTGATTACTTCGGCACCTGACCTCGGACGGACGCTCATCTGCAAGATGCGAATCACCGAAATTTATCAGAGCATACAGGGCGAATCGAGTTACGCAGGGCTCCCGTGCGTATTCGTCCGCACCACGGGTTGCGATCTTCGTTGCAAGTGGTGTGATTCGGAATTCACCTTCACGGGCGGCACGCGGATGAGTATCAATGAGATACTCGCCGAGGTCGAAAAGTATGCGTGCAATCTCGTAGAGCTTACGGGCGGCGAGCCTCTGCTTCAACCTGAAATCCATGAACTTGCCACACGACTCGCTGACCTCGACCACACTGTTTTAATCGAGACCGGCGGCCACCGCGATATATCCGGACTTGACCCGCGAGTCATTCGCATAATGGACCTCAAGTGCCCCGCGTCGGGCGAATGCGAAAAGAACCTCTGGTCCAACCTGGATCATTTGCGCCCTGAAGATGAAGTGAAATTCGTCATCGCCGACCGCGCAGATTACGAGTGGACTTTGAACACTATTCGGCAGCATCATCTCGAAGACCGCGTGAAGTTATTGATCTCGACTGCGTTCAAACAGGTCGAGCCGGAGCAGGTAGTCGAATGGATGCTCGAAGACAAACTGCGCGCGCGCTTTCAACTACAACTCCACAAATATATATGGCCGCCCGACGCGCGCAGAGTGTGAAGGGGTATCCGGAAAGGGTGAAGGCGGAAGGATGAAGGATGAACCGGATACCGGGCTCTGTAGAAGGCATAAAGATTCCTTTTTCTTCTGCGCCTTCCACTTTTCATCCTTCATCCTTCATCCCTCATCCTTTCTGAAAGCCCTGTCGGGTCTATTTCTTTTCGATCAAGAACAGGAATTCCCGATTCGGTTCTTCAGCATCCCTGAGCCACTCATTGGTCCATTTCATCCCTGCCATAACATTCTTCCTGTAGTCCAACTCGAAGACTTCCAACACCCTTCCGACACGGTCGAGAACCTCATTCAGTTCGTCGGCCGTCGCTCTGCCGCCTGAACTGTATGACAGGATGATCCAGCGGGAGCGAGTCGCCTTCAGAAGTTTCTCGATGGCTTCGACTGCCATGAATCGTCCCCTCTCGTTTTGTCGAAATTCCTCGAACACCGACCCGGCGACCTTATCGGAAGTATCCCTGCGACGTTTGGCTTTTCCGAAAAGTCCTGGCCGGTCGAATAGACAGACGCTCGTCCAGAGATGGTAATAGGAAGAGTAACGAATCCGAGAGGGCGGCATTTTCTCGTTATTCGAGCCATAAGGCGGGTCGAAGTAAGCAAGGTCTGCCGACACCTGGGACACAAGTTCGAAGATGTCTGTTCGGAACACCTCGTGTTCCTCTGGTGTAATGAAGACGCTCGGAACTCGAAGGCGGAGGCTGTTGTAAGAGCGAGGAGACCACTCCTTGAGATAGGAGACGAAATGGCCCAGGGTGCTGTCGACCTGGTCGAGCGCGAGCATAAGGCTCGTCAGCGCGACTGCCCTGTCGAGCTTGGAGAGCGACAGACGCTCTATCTCCTCGCGTATGCCGTCAAGCTTTCGGGTGTTATGAATCTGCCAGGGCTTTTTGAGACCGTCCGGCTGAACCGCGCAGCCTCCGTTCGATTCTCCTCCGTAATGCTCGGTGAACCAGCCATCCACAGGCGGAACCGCGTTGAGGTGCTCGATAAGAGCTTTATATTCCTTCGGCTCCTTCTTGTTGAGAAGGTAGCAGGCGCCAAAGACCTCCGACCACACGGCGATGTCATTACAGATTACCCGGTATCCTCTTTTTGCGAATGCTTGTGAAACCCTTGTCGTGCCTGAGAAGCCATCGAGCACTGTCTTTGCGTCGACTCGACGGGCGAGTTGAAGGATGTAGGGAATGAGTTTCAGTTTCGAGCCTGCGTATTTGATGCCCTCAGTAGCAGGGGCATCAAACGCAAGGTCATTGAATAGTGGAATGCGCACAAGTTCATCCTTCATCCCTCATCCTTCATCCTTCCGAACTCACATCCCCATTATGTGATAGCCGCAGTCTACGTGGAGGATTTCGCCTGTCACTCCGCGCGCGAGGTCCGAGAGCAGAAACAGGGCTGCGTCGGCCACTTCCTCTTGATCTACATTACGGCGCAGGGGGGCCCGGTTGCGCATGTGATCCAGTATCTTTGAAAATCCGCCTATCCCGGCCGAGGCCAATGTCTTGACAGGGCCTGCCGATATCGCGTTCACCCTTATACTGCGCTCTCCGAGATCCCATGCCAGATAACGGACGCTCATGTCGAGCGACGCTTTGGCTACGCCCATCACGTTGTAATGAGGAATCACTCGCTCGCCGCCCAGATAAGTGAGCGTCAGGATGCTGCCGTTGCGGCCTTCCATCAGGGGCGCAGCGTGGCGCGCAATGGCCGCGAGCGAATAGCTGCTCACCTCCTGAGCTACGCGGTAGCCCTCGCGTGATGTGTTGAGATACTGGCCTTCGAGTTCTTCTTTGAGCGCGAAGGCTATGCCGTGAACGACGAAGTCCAGCCCGCCGAACTCTTCGCTGAGGCTTGCGAAGACCGCAGCTATTTCATCGTCTTTGTTCACGTCGCAAGGGAGCACTAGCGGGTCTTTGATCGTTGCCGCAAGCTTGCGGGCATTCTCTTCGAGCCGCTCGCCCTGATATGTGAGAGCAATGCGTGCGCCCTCTTCATTTGCGCGCCGGGCGATTGCCCATGCGAGGCTGCGTTTGTTCGCCACGCCGAAGACCACTCCGGCCTTTCCGTTCAGTAGCATGTTTTCCCTCTCTTGGAATCCCCTCCCTCACAGTCGGGGTACTGAAATCCCCTTCCTCACGGTCGGGGTACTGAAGGCTCCTCATCGCCGCTTGTCGGGCGTTACCTTCAAAGTCATCTCGCGGCCGTCGCGGCGTATTACGACTTCGACCTCCTGGCCGCCTGTAAGCTCGCCGAGCGCAAAGGTGTAATCGTACACGTTTTTGATCGGTATAGCGCCGAGCTTTATAATCACATCGCCCGCCCGCAGTCCTGCGCGTTCGGCAGGCGATTCGGGTCGCACCCCATCGAGTTTCAGGCCGCCATCCTGATCTGAATAATTGGGCACCGTGCCGAGATAGACGCGAAAGCCTCGCCCCGTGGGACGTGATTCCCTCTTCACACGGTTGAAGGCTATGCGCGCAGGTTCGTTCGCAACCGCAAGCGCGATTTCGCCGACAAGCTTGGCTATCCGGCCTGCGCCTTCCGTGTTTATTTTGTCGGCCGTGTCCGATGGCTTGTGATAATCATCGTGCGTGCCCGTGAAGAAGAAGAGCACGGGGATGTCGCGCACGTAAAAAGATTGGTGATCGCTCGGCCCGAACCCATCCTGATTGTATTGCAGATTGAACCGCGCGCTCGCGCCGTTTTCGGTTTCGCCGTTCAATTTATCGAGCAGAGGCTTCCATGCGGGCGAAGTGCCCACGCCGCCGATTGTCAAGGCTCCCTCGCGCAGACGGCCCACCATGTCCATATTCAACATGGCTACGGTGGACTCGATCGGAACGAGCGGATTTTTGGTGTAAGCGGCCGAGCCGAGCAGTCCGAGTTCTTCGGCCGAAAATGCGAGGAATAAAACGCTGCGGCGCGGCTTTTCGGCGGAGGCCGCGATCACTCTTGCAAGCTCCATCAGGGCCGATGTGCCCGATGCGTTGTCGTCGGCCCCGTGATGTATCTCGCCCTCAGGGTTTGCCGCGAGCGATTCAGACCCGCCGAGGCCGAGGTGATCGTAATGCGCTCCGAGGATCACGTATTCTTTTTTGAGTTGCGGGTCGCTGCCTTCCACGAGGCCCACGACGTTTGCGCCCTTGCCGTCGATCTTCACTACGTCGCTCTTGAATTCGACCTCGACGTTTCCGACTGCGAATGAATCGGGTTTTTCTTTCACGCGCTTTTCGGCCTGATCGATAGACGTGCCTGCCGATGAGAGAATCGATTCGGCCACTTGCCGCGATATGACTGCGGCCGGGATACCCGCGTCGAGGAAGTTCAGGTCGTGGCGCAGGCGCGAGAGGCGGTCTTCCTTAAAGTCCTTTTCGTCGCTTATGAAGACGACTCCGCGAGCGCCCTTTTCGCGCGCCTTGAGGGTCTTCTTCTGTATCTCAAGTCCGGGCATCGTGTATTCGGCGAAACGCCCGTGAGGGTTATCGCCATCGGGGCTGCCGCGCATTATGAGAACTATCTTTCCCGCGGCGTCGACGCCTGAGTAGTTATCGTATTGAAGTTCGGGCGCGCTTATGCCGTAGCCTGCAAAGACCGCACGCCCCGATGCCACGTCGGGTGAAGAAAATGCCATCGGCATGTAATCTTCGCCCACCTTGAGAGACCGGGCATTGCGGGCGGCCTTTATTTGAAACCGATCGCTCTTTCCGAGCCGCACGCCTGAGACGAAGGTGAACGATTGCTGAAAGCCTGACGGGGATGGAGGCTTCAACCCGAAGGCGCGGAACTGCTCGGCTATGTAGCGGGCGGCCTTGTCTGCGCCCGGAGTCCCGGCGCGGCGGCCCTGCATTTCATCCGAAGCGAGAACATTGATATGGCGGGCGATATGCTCGGTTGAGACGCGAGGCTCGCGGGCGGCGCTTTGCCTTGCGGCATAAGTCGCAGGGCCGAAGGCAAGGCTTGCGGGAGCGGGCACAGGCGCGGCCTGTAGCATCACGAGCGCGATTGCAAGTAGCGACAGAATGACTTTTTTCATCTTCACCGAAACTCCATTGCGGCCCATCCGACGGGGCCTGGTTTTATTCATCGAACCGACGAAGAATCATATCGAGCAGCGCGAACGAGTGTCAATTGAGAGCGCGATTCGAATTCGTGGAAGAATGTAATCGCCTTATGATATTTTGGGAAAGCAGCAGCCATCATAAAATCGAAGCTGTCCGGGAGCTTGAACTTCGTACCGACGGCTTTTCTAAATGAGAGACGCGAATGTTCGAGATAGGCATTGCCGAAGAATTCGAAGCGGCGCACGCGCTCGAAGGCGATTTCGGCCCGGCCACACGATTGCACGGCCATACATATCGCGTGGAGGTTCGGGTCGAGGCGCGCGACATCGACGAGACGGGCGTCTTCTATGACCTGGGCCGGTTGCGCGCAGACCTGCGTGCCGTGCTCGACCCTTTGCATTACCGAAACCTGAACGACCTCGCGGCGCTTTCGGAAACAAACACTACAGCCGAAGTGGTCGCGCGCTATATCTTCAAGCAGATGGAGCCGCCGCTGCGCGCATCAAAGGTTGCGAGCCTCAAGGTCACTGTATGGGAATCGCCTTCGAGCTTTGCTTCTTACCGCGAGACCTTCGAAGATGAGTGAACCCCAGGACGGCGGGGACACCTGTTAGAAACCTGCGAAATTCGGTTCTCAATATATTCGCGCCGACATACCGAAGAGATTAATGAGAAATTCAGATAACTCGACCTCTATTATTATCAACACTTGAAGTGTGATCGCCCTATAAAAACCGGCGGTCACAAGCGCCGCCGCGCTCGTAGGTTTTGACATAATCAAAGCAACCAAGTTATATTTCGATTTCAGTATGAACGCACGCGTTTTAGTTCTCAACGCATCCTTCGAACCCATCAACGTCTGCACGGCGCGCCGTGCGGTCGTGCTCATCTTGAAGGGCGTGGCCTACGCCGAAGAGTGTTCTTCTCACTGGGTACACTCGGCGCGGTTCTCTATGCCCATGCCTTCGGTGATACGGCTCGTCGAATACATACACATCCCTTACGAGCGAAAGAGCCTGTCGCGCAAAAACATACTGCTGCGCGATCATAACACCTGCCAGTATTGCGGGGCGGTATTCGCGCCGCAGGAACTCACGCTCGATCATGTAATCCCTCGCTCGCGGGGCGGCGACTCCAACTGGGACAATCTCGTCACCTGCTGCCGCTCGTGCAATAACCGCAAAGGCGACCGCCTCCCCGAAGAGGTTGGGATGCGACTTATCAAGCGCCCGCAAGCCTACAACCTGCACGTGAATCGCCAGATCATACGCTATCTGGGCCGCGCCGACGAGGCATGGCGCAAGTACCTGTTTTATTGAAAACACGGCGATATGCCCGATCTCCTGGCTCTGCAAAAAACCTGATGCCTCAAATTATCTTTAGCGCCCTTATGTTCTCGTATTATGCGCAGGCAATAGGAGAAGGGTCTAGCCTTTGATAATGTAGGAACAGGTAGTAATATATATACAAAATGAGTACGATAGGACAAGATGCACAGAACTCATAAAATCAGATTGAATCCTACAGCTTCGCAAGCTAATTACTTTCTTCGCGCCTGTGGCGTCGCTCGTCTTGTCTTCAACTACATGCTCTCTCATTACAAGGAAACAAAATCTCAAAATGAGAAATTCGATTTGAAAAATGAAGTCCTGGCCGTCTGTGCGCGGAGTCACCCGAAAGCCTGATGGCGTGAATCATACTCCATTAACCCGCACCGGGAGTCCTCTTTCATTCCATCTTCGCGCCTCGCAAGAAAGAAATCTCTACAAGGAAGAAATCTTCAGGTGAACTCCGCGCACAGCAGGATTACTTGCCATACTTCACAGATATGGCACTCTCGACAACAAGGGTAATTCGGCTTATTGGCTGTCAGGTTTTGCCTCTGTCACCTTTATCGATGTGGCGATGCAACCGTTTTCTGACTCTTCACATTCACCGGCCACCACATCGTTGTCCTTGATTTCAGCGAGAGTGATAGGTTTCCCTCCTTTCGTGATCTTGGTATTTGCATTAATCAGCAAAGTCATTTCCGTAGCGCTTTTTTCATCGCTGATGACGATACGGCTTTGAGACGAATCTACCGAAAGGACTTTGCCTGTGTAAGCACGGGTAGCTTTTTGCATTGGCTTCTCTTCCTGATACGAAGGAGCCACTGCCCTGACTACTGTAAGAATCAGCGTCAAAAGCGCAAACGTCAAAAGCGCGAAGGTATATTTTCTCATACCATTCCCTCCTTGCTCGTGGAGCATCTTATTCCTGGATTATCGGCGCTCTCGAACCGGAGCCGGTGAAACAGAGCAATTATTGGCACGGGTATACTGCGCGCGGGATGAAATGACAGTTTTGAGTAGAGATACCATCGGACGCGCGCCTGCAACCCTCGAAATATGCCGGGCTCGCCGAAGGCGACGCGCACGTCAT
>JAKEHD010000611.1 GCA_022615215.1 Blastocatellia bacterium | reverse complement strand
TAAAGAGCGGCGGCGTAACTTGTAGGTTGCAGCCGACTCGCCCGACCGGAAGGGTCCTGCCTGATCAGCAGCGCCGGGCGAGCGGCTGAACGCGTCGATAAATTCATTCCAAATTGCCTTGCAAAAAAATGCACCTCATATATAATGCTGAGTCGTAACTATTAGCGAGGTGATGGGGTTTTGATGTGCGGGCGCTTTCTTCCCGGCCCGCGTGATCGTAAGGTCACGGTTGCTCCCCGAACCGAGTCCTACCAAATAACGATAGCCATTCCAGGCTCTTACGTCCGGCCTGTGGCTTGTCGAGGGAGAATACTTCATGGCAACCATCTCTTATAAAGAAGCAGCCCATCTGCTCAGGCGCATGGGGTTCGGCGGAAGCGCGGCTGAAATAGATGACCTCGTGGCGCGCGGGCGCGAAGGGGCCGTCGATTACCTTATCAATTATAGCCAGATCGATAACTCCGCGATGGAAGACCTCCTTCAACGAAGTTTCGATTTTTCCGACCCGTTCGATTTTCCCCGCTTCAACATAGCCGAGCTTCAGCGATGGTGGCTCACGCGCATGGTCTTTACGCGCCGCCAGTTCGAAGAGAAGATGACTCTCTTCTGGCACGATCACTTCGCTACCGCAGTGTCGAAGGTGCCCGAACTCTTCATGTATATTCAGAATCTCACGCTGCGCAATAACGCGCTGACACGCTTCGACGACCTTCTGCTCCGCGTGGCGCAAGACCCGGCCATGTTGATCTGGCTCGACGGCATAACGAGCGTGCGCGGACGGCCTAATGAAAACTTCGCCCGCGAGCTTCAAGAGCTTTTCTCGATGGGCATAACCGATACGGTCACGGGCGAGGCTAACTACACCGAACAGGATGTGAAAGAGATCGCCCGCGCCTTCACGGGCTGGCAGGTAGCTCCCGTCAGAGACCGCCCCTTCGAATGGAATTTCTTCGTCAATCAGGCGCTGCACGATAACACCGCAAAGACCGTCTACGGCCAGACGGCGAACTTCACGGGCCAGGACATTATCACCATAGTCAGCGCCCGCCGCGCGACCGCTCGTTACCTTGCGAAGAAGCTCATAGACTACTTCGTCTATCCGCTCGATTCGAGTCCAGAGGATCTCGCCACTATAGAAAAGTTCGCCGACGTTTATATGAACCGCAACCACTCGATTCTGGAACTCCTGCGCGCCATATTCACTTCGGATGAATTCTTCAGCCCCCGCGCGCAGTTCGCCTTGGTCAAGTCGCCGGTCGAGCTTATAGTCGGCGCGATTCGCGTGCTCGGAGCCACCTACAATCCCGGCAGCGTCGATAGAGGGCAGAACCCGAACCTGCTCGGTTTCTTTACGACTTTCCTCGGTCAGCAACTCTTCAACCCGCCCGACGTTGCCGGATGGACGATGAATCTCGGATGGGTAAACACGGCGACCTTGCTCAATCGATTTACGTTCGCCGATTTTGTGGCGATCAATCGGCCCGGTGATCCGAATGCGCCGGGGCTTTATCTTTCGCACGCGCAACTGAAGAGCCAGGCCAAGAAAAAAGCCAAGAAGACGGTCAAGAAACTTTTGAACCAAATGGGACCGCTCACCGTCGATGCGGAGACCATGAACGCTTTGATAAGCTACCTGGAAACCGACGATCAGGGCAATTTCGTCAAGTTCAGCCGTGACGACTTGACGGTCGACAAGAAGATGCGGGGCCTAATACATCTGGTCATGTGCATGACCGAGTTCCAGTTGAACTAGCAAGGAGGGGAGAGATGCCAACCAGCAGAAGACAATTCATCAAGCAAGGCGCGGGAATGGTGACGCTCGGTCTGATCATGCCCAGCGCATTAATACGCGAGGCGCGCGCTCAAATGGGCGACGGGAAGCGCCGCATACTCGTCATCATTCAACTCGCGGGCGGCAACGATACATTCAATACGCTCGTGCCCTATACAGACGCAAGGTACTACAGCCTGCGGCCTATGCTCTCCTTTCAGGAATCGGAGCTTAAAGATTCTCAGGGCCGCTCGATGGTCATATCGAGCGAGTTCGGGCTGCACCCGGCCATGAGCGAAATAAAGGATTTCTACGACGCAGGCAAAGTGGCGATAGTTCAGGGCGTGGGCTACCCGGAGCCTAACCTCTCGCACTTCCTCTCGATGGATATATGGCACACCGCAGACCTCAGCGGACTCGCGGGAAAAGGATGGCTGGGCAGGTATGCGGACCTCGCGCTCGTGGGCAAGCCGGGACTCCGGGCCGCGTCCTTCGGCGGCGAACTTCCGAAATCGCTCTCGGCTGAGAACGTCGTCGTACCGAACATACTCGATTTCTCGCTCTACAACTTCCTGACCGACCCGAATCATCCGGGCGACTCGGTAAATCAACTCAACACCTTCAATTCGCTCTTCAGCCGCAGCTTCGACGACGGGGGTTTCGCAAAGTCGATAACCGGAGCGGGATTTGACGCCGTGCAGAGCGCCGCAGAGGTACAGGCGGCGGTGAGGGCTTATAGCTCATCGGTCGTCTATCCCGCAAATAATCCTCTCTCTGCCGTTATGAAGATGGCGGCCCAGATCGTAACGACCGTAGAAAGCGCCGACCTGCTCTACGTGCAGATGGGCGGATTTGATACTCACGCGGCCCAGATAGGGCAGACCGACGGCGGCCAGCTCAACAAATTCGCGGGCGATCACGCGAGGCTGCTGCTGTGGTTTTCCCAGGCGGTCAAGGCGTTCTACGACGACCTCGAAGAGCACGGGCTTGCAGACGACGTGTTGATGATGCAATGGTCCGAGTTCGGCCGCCGCCCTGATGAGAACGCCTCGTTCGGGACCGATCATGGAACCTCCGGGTTGATGTTCATGGTTGGCAACAGAGTGCAGGGGGGCATCTACGGCGAGTATCCTTCGCTCGCGGCGATCGACCTGGACAACGCCGGGAATCCGCGCTTCAACGTCGATTTCCGCGAAGTCTACGCGACCATTTTGGATCGCTGGCTCGATGTCGATTCGGCGGAGGTGCTCGGTGCCCAGTATCCGAACGTCGGCTTCCTCGGATGATCCTCTTATATGCCCCAGGCGTAAAGAGCGAGAATGTAAAGCAAGCTATATCCCGGATGGCATTTCAGTCATCAAATTTACTTGCCAAATGCAGGACTGTCTTTCGGCGCGCGGGTTTGTAGTGAAGGCCAATAACTCTTCAGGAAATGTCCGAGCGTGTTGCCAGCTTGTCGATGGCTGCCAGTCGAAAGATTAGCGGAGCGGACG
>JAKEHD010000610.1 GCA_022615215.1 Blastocatellia bacterium | reverse complement strand
ATATTCAGCCACGCGACATTCATCATATAAGTCTTTCGGAATCACAACAGCTACGTAGTCGAGGGGATGGTCTTTCCGGGTTAACGACTCCATTTTGTTCTCCAGAAGACCTAGCATTGCTTCGAACTGCTCACGACTGTTTCTGATGTTGAGGATCTGAAGCTTTTCTTGTCTTGTAATAGTCTCGACGATGTTGCTGTCCATTACCAATTCACATCGGTATCCTGATTCTGAATTGCAGCCAGGAAAAGGTGCATGCTCATCATCTCCGTCAATTCCTTTTGCGTTGGTTTCATAAAAAGCTTGCGCTTGTTCTACCCCCTCGGCAGTGCCAATGAATCCGATGTGAACTTCTCGTTTGTGCCGTGCAGTACCTAGCGATCTCGGTCCATACAGCGGAATCCCGACTTTAGGATCACAGTGCATTGCGCCGTCAGCAAAATATAGCTCTGGCTCTTCAAACCACTCGGTTGAAATTGTCGGGCTATCGAGTTGAAGAGGAACGATTTTAGAAATCTTATTCTTCGGCTTCTTCGCCCTCTGCTTCGTACTCGAACTCTTCCCATTCGATTTCTTCGCCTGCCCTCGCCTGCTGGAGCGCGGCAAACGTAAAGAGGTCTTCGGCATATACTTGATTCCTGAAAGGCTTGTTATCACTAGGGATCCCAGCCCATTCGACTTGAACCTTTATCAACTCCACCTTAATCACTGCTGACTGAGCGCCAAAGTTCAGGATGAATCTCGGTTCACCGCGAGATAGATAGTCGCGCCAAAAAACCACTTCGGCTATGTAAAGATCGTTGTACATTTTGGCTTTAAGCCTTGTGACCTTTCGCCCAATTTTTTCCGGAGGCAAAGGTTCTAGGCTGTCTTTTGTCAACCGCCTTTCTGGCCTTATCGAAAGACACCATTGCTGGTCGGCAAATTGGTGAAATACCAGTTTGGCTGCTAGATGCCACCAGAAGTTTTTTGGCTCTCCTGTACTTTTCTTCTTTGGCTGCCAGACAACTAGGCGCGATTCGGTTTTTTTGTTCATTGAGCGATATTTCACTTCGCGTTCTGTGCCTTTCTCTTCAGGTTCGAAGTAATACCGCCTGTGTTCTGGATCGAAACGTATACCTAAACGCGCTGTGTACTTGTAGAGCGCACGATTGAGTAATGTAACATAACGACGCTTATTTTCTGGATCGCTCCACATTTCAGTTGCCTGAATAGGTTTTACATGGTTGCAGTCAATTACACGAGCGAACGGGTTATCTTCCTGCCACAAAGCGTGAAAGGCAAACAGCCTGTTTTCCCGAATAAAGAAAGGCGTCAATTCAAATCTGTCCTCTGGATACTTAATGCGGTTTTTGACTTCTGCTTCCTCACTGTCACTAAAGCTGCATGGGGCTGAGAATACAACTCTCGGCAGATCAGTAACAGAGACGAGTGTACTGTGAATGTCTTCTGAAACAATTGGAGGCTTCAGTGCCGGAGAATCTGCAGACAATTTCCTTTCCACAAGAGCTTCGTGGTCGGCTTTCATCTGCCGCAGCACCTGAACACTATAAGTGCGCTTTTGTTTGTCAATAATCGAGTGGTGGCGGCGGCAAAGCAAAATCAGATTAGGGTGCTTTTGGCGGTCTTCATTGCTGAGGGGAAAATTTCCGCGTGGTCCCTGTCGGCTGTCAGCAACAATATGCGCGATTTCACCAACAACTGCTGGAGCATCTTCCAAAGTTTCCGACTCAATCAATCTTGTCCCGCATCCCGGAAAAGCGCAGAGGTTTCCTGATTTGGCAAACAGTATCTTGATCTCTTTTTCAGGAATATCTTTTCTCATCCTGACACTCTCTTCATAAGTTGTCTTTCACCTCGACCACACGTAATCTGGAAATAATTTTCCTTACGGCCAAAGCACTCCGATAGTATATAATAAAACTGCTATGTCTACACTGGAAACAACTATAGATGTGCCGCTAACAGTTACCGAGTACGGCTCTATTCGGATCAAAGGCTCGCGCGTGAGCCTGGATTCCATTATCTATAACTACAAACTCGGCGCGACTGCTGAACATATCGCTTATAGCTTTCCCTCTCTAAGCCTTGCGGATATTCATCTGGCCATTGCCTACTACCTTACTCATCGTGAGGAGGTCGAAGAATACCTGCGCCAGCAAGAAGCCGAGGAGGATGCCATCCGGCAGCAGATTGAATCTGACCCGGAGTATCAAAAAAGAAAGACCGAATTTCGCGAGCGCATTCTGGCCCGCTGGGCCGCAAGACAGAAAGAAGCCAATCCGGTCACTTCAGAGTGAGCAACGATGCTTATATTGCTCATCGATCACAGCTTCAACCATTCCATTCCACTAACTCACTTGCGGCCCTTGATCTCTGAAAAACTTATGTTCAGAATCGGGTACTCTTTCCAATCCTTATAATCGTAGTGCCACCATTCAGGCTCGTAGACCGCAAAGCCTTCGGCATGCATCGCGTCGCGCAACATGTCGCGCAGGTGGCGCGATTCTTCCGTTCCGCCCGAGTAGTTTATGTGAGACCGCTCGCTCATCTCGTCGTAGCCGCCCGGCATTGTGACCTCTTTTCCGGTTCTCAGGTCGAACATCGAAAGATCGACCGCGCAGCCGCGATTGTGACGCGAGCCTTGATTTGGGTCGGCCACGAACTCTTTTTTATCTTCGGGCGTGGCGTCCCAAAAAATCTTCGTCACAGACCAGGGCCGGTAGCCATCGAATATCACAAGGCCATAGCCCTTCTTCCTCAGCGCGCGATTTGCCCGCGAGAGCGCCTCGGCCGCCGGGCGTTGAAGAAAGGCGCGGGCCTCTGTGTAAACGGGACGGCCCAGGAAATTGTTCGACGTGGCGTAGCGTATGTCGAGCCTTATGGTCGGAGCGATTTTGATTAACTCTACAAGGTCCGGCTCGCGGAACGGTCCCGCTTCTTTCGGCAAGTCCTGCGCGTGAAAAGAAGCGGGAGCTAACCCAAGCGTAATCAAAACGCCGATTGCCAGTGCGAAACGCGCTTTCTTCAAAGCCTTCCTCCTGCCTGAAGCCAGAGGGCTTCGCGCCATCTGTTACATAACCGCCTGGAGCTTGCGCAGTATCTCCTGCCTGGACACAGCCCCTATTATGCGATCAACCTCGCGGCCGTCCTTCAGTATCAACAAAGTCGGGATGCTGCGGACGCCGAATCGGGCGGGGGTCGCGGGGTTTTCATCTATGTTGAGTTTCCCCACCCGCACGCGCCCCGCAAGCTCCGTCGCCAACTCTTCTATCACGGGCGCTATCATCCTGCACGGCCCGCACCAGACGGCCCACATATCGAGCAGCACGGGAAGTTCAAACCGCTCGACTTCATCAGCGAAGTTCGCATCGGTTATGATCAGAGGATGAACAGACACCGTCAAAGGCTTCTTGCATCGGCCGCAAACCGGCTGAACTTTCTCTTGCAATCTTTCGAGCGGCACGCGATTCGTAGCGCCGCACTCTCCACAGCGAATCAGTTGTGTTTCAGTAGTCGTACTCATATCATCAACTCACCCAAAGCGGTCTTTCTTCTAAAGGTTTTTTCTTCCGCGCCGACGGCTTCCATCTTCCATCGGCAATGAAATGATATATTGCGCGCGGGAGGAATTGACAGTTCCCCTCAATCCCTGAATGCGCAAGCGCCAGCAGGCAGGATGCCTGCGCTCCCAGGAAAAACTCTTCATTTTACACCCCGCGCAGTATACAACCGCGCTGCGGTTCAATACTCAGACCAGGGCGCGCATACTTCCGAGCAATCGGGTCGCAACCACAGACGCCCGCACTCGCATTTATGAACGTGCTGGGTCTGTGCGGCGGGCAGCGGCCGTCCGCATTTGCATGATTGAATCTCCGTCGCAGTCGACATATCTTTGACCCGATCTTCGCTTCAAACTCCGTGCAGGCGCATCGCCCCTGAGAAGATGATTCTAATCCGATCACTCACGCTTGCTCAATCGGGCGAACATTTCAGCGACACGATTGCTGTGCTCTTCTGATTCCATGCGGCGGTGAACGCTCTCGTGCATCTTTTTCATAGCTCGGCCCATGTCCATGTCTATAAGCTCGCGCGTGAGGCGTTTGGTCTCAAAGAGCGCCGCTCGCGGCTTCGAGGCGAGCAGGTCGGCCATCTCTTCTGCCCGCATCATCAACTCACGGGGCGGGTAAATGTGATTGACCAGACCTATACGATAAGCCTCTTCGGCAGAGATGCTCCGGCCCGTGAGGGCAAGCTCTTTGGCGCGAGCAAGCCCTATGGTCTTATAGAGCGGATGAATTATCTGTGTGAGGCCGAGATCGATCTCCGCCTGTCGAAATATCGCATCGGTCGAGGCGAGCCGTATGTCGCAAAAGGCCGCAAGGTCGAACCCGCCCGCGATGGCCGGGCCGTTGACGGCGGCGATGACCGGCTGAGGAAGAGTCCACAATTGATAAAACAGTGGTATCACTGTGTCGAGGTAAGATACTTTCTCACGGGCGCTCCAACCGGCGAGAAGTTCCAGGTCAAGCCCGGCGCAGAAACTCCGCCCCGCTCCGGTCAGGATCACGACATTCGTATTTCTGTCGATGGCAGCCTTGTCCAGGGCATTCGACAATCGCTCGACCAGATCGGGATGCAAAGAGTTGCTCTTTTCGGGGCGATTGAGCGTGACGGTCAGGACCGCCCCCTTGCGCGCAGTCAGTATGAATTCGGTGTCTGTCATATTTTCGACTCTCCTCGCAATAGTAACAGAGACTGGTATAATATGACGACTTGCCATAAGAGGGCGAGCGGAGGTCTGAGATGTTTTGTCCGCGATGCAGCACCGAGAACAACCCTGAGTTGAAGTTCTGTCGCCAGTGCGGGCTGCCGCTCACTTATGTGCGGTACGCGCTGGAGGCACGCCTCGATGGGGCGATAAAAGACTACAAGAAAGGCCAGGATAAAATCGGGGCGGGGCTGATTACATTCGTAGTGATGTTCTTTCTGGGGCTGGGCAATCTCGCCTTCGGCAACCTGCTCGGCTTTGCGGCCAATGTGATTCTCGGCCTTTTGATCGCGCTTCCGATAGTGATAAGCGGTTTCAAACGATTTCGAAGCGTCAACCGCCTGCTGGAGCTTGAGAAGCCCGACGCCAAAGCTATAGACCGTTCCAATCAGCCCCAGTCCCAACTGCCGGCCGCCCCCGATACGGATCGCTCTCTTGCGACGCCGCAAGCGCCCACTTCGGTGACCGAGCACACGACCTTCGAATTGAAACAGCCCGAGAATAATTAGAGCCTGTCTGTATGGGACCACAACATCATTGACATTTTCTAAGCCAGGCGGGCGAGCGAGTTCTTGATTCTGATGATGGCTTTTTCGCCAAGCCCCGAAACCGATAGCAGTCCGTCCCCTTCGGCGAACGCTTTCAGGTCTTGGAGGCTCTTGATTCCGAAATCCCTGTAGAGCGATTGCGCTGTCTTGAGTCCTATGCCCGATACGCGGAAGAGTTCAAGCACGGTTTCAGGGATTTCCTGGCGGAGTTGTTCGAAGTAACGAGAGGTGCCTGTGAGGAGTATTTCGGCTATCTGGGCGCTGATGGATTTTCCGACGCCGGGTATCTTTTGAAGTTCGGTCAGCTTACCGCCCGCAACCATTTCCGAAAGAGGCTGGGGCATCTCTTCTATGGTTTCGGCGGCGAGGCGGTAAGAGCGGACCTTGAAGGGGTTGTCGTCTCTGAATTCGAGCAGGGAGGCTATGGTCGCCAACACGCGCACCACCTCGCGGTTGTCCGCGAGCGGCCTGTCGCCCCGCTCCTGACTCGAATCGCTCATCAGTCCTTTGTCCGTTGTCTGTAGAACGCCTCGGCGTTCCACTGTCCGTCGTGCTTCTTCCGTGGCCCCGCTTGAAAAGCGAAGGGCCACGGACCACGGACAAAAGACAACGGACAGAGGTTTTTCAGTACCCCAACCGGAAGCGTGGGGTTCCGGTAGAGTTTAGCGAGCGTTCACTCGCAGCACTCGGATGATCATATCGGTGCCGGGTTCGAGGATGAGATCCTTGCTCCCTTCTATGTAGACGGTCCCGACGCCTGCCGCGCCTCCGATTACGGCCCCAAGCAGAGCGCCTTTGGCACCGCCCAATATGCCGCCTATGACGGCCCCGGCAACTGCGCCGACTCCGCCGCGCACCTGCGAATCCTTCGAGCGGCTGCCCGATTCGACTTTGCCTTCCTCGTCAACCTTCTTGACGGTCTCCGATTCTATGATCTCTTTGAGTTCGACTTCTATGTCCGCGCTTCTTCCGTCTTCAAGGATTATCTTGTCGAAGGCAAGCCCGAGCTCGGTGCGTCCGGTCACCTTGCCCGATTTCTTGAGCGTGGCTATGTGCCCCTCTATGGTGGCCCCGTCGTAAGGCGAAGGCGAGATGACGACGGCCGTGAATTTATCGCCGACCCGGTTGTTCTTCGTCTCTATGGGCGAGGTCAGCCTTATCTGCATCTCGGTGTCGCGAGGGATATTGAGCGAGACCGGTCCCCCGCGCCGTGACGTATCGCGGCCAGACGTATCGCGGCCAGACGTGTCGCGGCGAGGCTCATTTCCCTCGCGCCGTGAGTCGCGCGCTTCTCTGCGGGCTTCCCTCTGGGCCTGTGCGCGCGCGATGACCCTGGCAAGCTCTTCTCCGTTGGAGGGCACCGCTTTGTTTTCGGCCCGCCCGAAATATCCGTCCGTGTAGCCAAGCTCGAATCCGAGTTTGTAGCCTTGCTGATAAAAATCGGACGAAGCGTGTTTCGGATCGTAGTTGCTTTCGCGTTTCTCATAGCTTTCGGACTGCTCGAAGTTGCGAGGCGCTGCCTGCCGCCAGTCGAGACCCCCCTGCCGGAATCCGTCGCTATAACCCTTGAGATAGCCCTGGTCGTAGACGCTTGGCGGCGGTGCCGGTGTCCTCCTCGTCCTTCTTTGCGAATAGGCTTCTGACGCGCCGACCGGCGCAAGCCCTGCCAGCACCAATACGGCTGCCAGCAGGGCCGGCAAAGCCGCTTTAGTCCGTCGCATTCTGTTCATATTATTCATTGCTTCTTCATCCTCCTTGAATAAAATCGGTTAATCGCTTAAGGCTTTCCTTTTTTGGGGGGAACCCCACCCGTGATTTTCGACGATAGCCGATCACTGTGCTGATGGGCGCCTGTATGATGCTACCACTTTTGCCGCGCGGATGCGACCAAATCTTTTGAGAGTTTTCACGCGATAGAAAGTTGCCCGGCGGCCGTTGCATCACGCGATAAAAAAAATTGAAGCCGCCTCGATCGTCATACAAGTTGACACTCAAGCGCCCGCGTCCTAGCATTTCTTTTTGCCGCGATCGCCCGAACGCACCATAATATACTGCGCGCGGGGTAAAATGAAAGTTTTCCTGGGAGCGCAGGCATCCTGCCTGCAAGCGTTTCCGCATTCAGGGTATTGAGGGAAATCCTCAATTCTT
>JAKEHD010000096.1 GCA_022615215.1 Blastocatellia bacterium | reverse complement strand
TGCGAGTGATACGCAAAAAGCCGGGGCTTGTTTTGGCGGCTGTACTATGTCTCGCTCTGGGCTTAGGTGCCAACATCACTATTTTCAGCCTGTTCAATGCTGTGCTGCTGAAGCCACTCTCAGGGGTCGCGGAACCTTATCAACTTGCCGTAATGCTTGGGGCTCGCGAGGGCGGAGGATTCGATCTTATCTCTTATCCGGACTACATCGATTATCGTGACCGCAATCGGGTCTTCTCAGGTTTGCTCGCCTACAGGTCTGTCTCTATGAACTTGAGCAGCAGCGATTATCCGGAACGGCTCTATGGCGCTATGGTGTCGGGCAACTACTTTTCCGTGCTGGGAGTGGAGGCCGCGCTTGGACGCACCTTTCGCCCTGAAGAGGATATGTTCCCCGGAACTCATCCGGTCGCTGTCATCAGCCACCGTTTATGGCAACGCAAGTTCAACGCTGACCCTGAAATCTGTGGCCGTACTATAAGTCTGAACTCACACCGGTTCACGGTCATAGGCGTTGCGCCTGCGGATTTCAAAGGCACGGAGACCGGCGAGTTATTCGACCTCTGGGTTCCTCTTATGATGCACGCACAGGCGAGACCTCAGCAGGATGAAGCACCGGCCGATATGCTCGGTCTGCGCGATAAAGACTGGCTGATCTTGATCGGCCGGATCAAACAGGGTGTCGTATTCGCGCAGGCGGAAGCCGAAATGGAACTCATCACCTCGCAACTGAAACAGACCTATCCGAAAGAGTCTGTCAAGAGAGCGGGGATCAAACTCAGCCCGCACGTCGGACTGGGGCCGGTCGATTACATTGAGGCAGGCCGCTTCTTATTAATGGTCATGGCTCTTGCGGGGCTGGTGCTCCTGATTGCCTGCGCAAATGTGGCCAACCTCCTGTTGGTACGTGCGGCGGCCCGCCGGAAAGAGGTAGCGGTTCGCCTGGCGCTCGGCGCGACCCGTTTGCGCATCATCCGGCAATTTCTCACCGAAAGCCTGTTGATCGCGATGCTTGGAACAGCCCTCGGGTTTCTGATCATGTACTCGGCAAGCGACTGGCTCGCATCGCTCTTCGCACAGGCTCTGACGCCGGGGTCGCTCGACTTCAGTCTCGATCATCGGGCCGTCCTGTTCGCGGTAACGCTATCGCTTGTGACGGTTCTGCTCTTCGGGCTTGCGCCTGCGCTTCAAGCCTCAAATCCCGACCTTGTTCCCGAATTGAAGGAGAGCCTGGCATTTGCCGGGAGGCGGCGCCGGCGATTGAGCAGTCTCTTCGTCGTGGCACAGATCGCCATCTCGCTCGTGCTGCTCGTAGGTGCGGGGCTTATGGTCAGGACGCTTCAAAAGGTCTACTCGGTCGAGCCGGGATTTGTGACCGAAAATATGCTCACTCTGTCGTTGGATCTGAAGTTGCTGGGTCGAACAGAAGAGCAGGGTCGGCAATTTTATAAAGATCTGATGGAACGCACTTCGGCTACACCCGGCGTAAAAGCAGCGGGGCTTGCCTCTATTCTTCCGCTCGGATGGGCTTCGAATCCGCACGAGGTCTTCATCGATGGTCAGGGGCTACAGTCTGATGGACGGCCTTTGACAGTCGATTACAACGTCGTAACTCCCGGCTACTTTCAACTGATGGGAACGCCGCTCGTCGCGGGGCGGGACTTCGCTGTGATTGACGGCGCTGAAGCGGCGGGCGTCGTGATAATCAATGAAGCAATGGCGCGCCGCTTCTGGCCTGAGCAAAACCCTGTCGGCAAGAGTTTCGAGATAGGGGGCCGCTTTCGGCGCGCAGTCGAGATCATAGGTCTTGCGAACAACAGCAAGTTTTCAAACCTGCAAGAAGAGTTTCGCCCGATTATCTACCTCCCGCTTATGCAAAACTATGAATCATACATGACGCTTCATTTGCGGACTGCCGTCGAACCGATGAGTATGGTCGCGGCGGTGAGGCGCGAGGTGCAGCAGATCGATCCCAACCTTCCGTTCATAGAGATCAAGACGCTCGAACAGCGGATGGACGAATCGGTCTGGCCGCAGCGCACTATGTCGACACTTATAATCAGCTTCGGTTTACTGGCACTGTTTCTGGCGGCGCTGGGATTGTACGGAGTGCTTTCTTATACGGTCGCCGAGCGCACGCACGAGATAGGCATACGGCGGGCGTTGGGCGCACAGGCCGGAGATGTGCTGAGGCTTGTCATGAAAGAGGGACTCAGGCTTGTGCTGGCCGGATGTGCGATAGGAATACCGGTTGCCTTCGCTCTGACGAGGTTGATGGCGAACTTTCTGTACGGTGTGAGTGCTAGAGACCCGCTGACCTTCACGCTCATCACCGTTTTGCTGAGCATAATCGCACTGACGGCCTGCTACATTCCCGCGCGTCGGGCGATGAAGGTCGATCCGATGGTTGCGCTGAGGCACGAGTGATTCGAATGTGGGATGAATAGATGTCAGGCTCAAGTGACAAAAAAAGAGATTTTCTGAGACTTCACCTTCGGCTGATACGGCTAATCGGCGTGATCGTGCCGCGACGCCTTCGCGCAGACTGGCGACAGGAGTGGGAGGCCGAGCTTCGTTACCGCGAAGCGATGCTCGAAGAGTGGGACCGCCTCGACTGGCGCAACAAGTTTGACTTGTTGTGGCGCTCTCTTGGCGCGTTCCGGGATGCGCTCGGTTTACAACCGAAAAGATTGGAGGACGAGATGTTTCAAGACCTGCGCTTCGGCGCGCGAATGCTGCTCAAACACAAAGGCTTCACTGCTGTGGCCGTGCTCACGCTCGCGCTCGGCATCGGGGCGAACACGGCCATCTTCAGCGTGGTGAACACACTGCTCTTGCGCTCGCTGCCGGTCGAACATCCCGACCGATTGGTGCTGCTGACGAGCGTCAATAGCAACGGTCCCGGCTATACCTTCTCCTATCCGTTATATAAACTGCTGCGCGACGATGGCCGCAGCCTGACCGGTCTCTTCGCCGCCACCGATATTTCCAAACGCCGGATTAATGCGGGCGGAACGGAGACCGAGTTCATTCGCGCCCAGGAGGTCAGCGGCAACTTTTTCTCGGCGCTCGGTGTGTCAGCCGCAGTAGGTCGAACGCTTACAACTGAGGATGATCGGGCTGACCATCCTCAACCGGTCGTGGTCATCAGCCATAACTTCTGGCAGCGGCGCTTCGGGGCTGATCCGGCGGTCGTCGGAAAGACGATCACCTATGATGATGCGCCTGCGACTATCGTAGGCGTCGCCCCACGCGGTTTTTTCGGGATTCAACCGGGAGAACATCCAGACCTCTGGGGACCGGTGCAGGTGGTGTGGAAGAGGTTGCTAAGGCATGAGGGGAGATCGTTTCTGCACTTGATCGGCCGCTTGCCTGCCGGCGGGAACAGGGCAGAGGTGCAGGCGGAACTGGACGTGATCTTTCAGCGCCATCTGGCTGATCTGCAATGGGCGGGGGCAAAATGGGACGAGTCGGATCGCCGCCTCTTCTTTGAACGCAAGCTCGAATTGCAGCCGGGCGCTGCCGGATATACCGATCTGCGCCGCCAGTTTCGCCGGTCGCTTCTGCTCCTGATGACGGCCGTCGCGCTGGTGTTGCTCATCGCCTGCGCCAATGTCGCAAGCCTGCTGATGGCGCGCGCCGCCGCACGGCAAAGGGAGTTCGCCGTGCGTAACGCTCTGGGTGCCGGACGCCTGCGGCTCATGCGCCAATTGCTGACCGAAAGCCTGCTGCTCGCCGCGCTCGGCGGCGGCCTGGGGTTATTGCTCGCTCAATGGGGCCTGCATGTGATTTTGGTCTTTATGCAGCTCGAGGCCGATCCCATCTCTTTCAGCGTCGCGCCCGATGCGCGCGTGCTGGTCTTCACGCTGGCGGTCTCGGCGCTGACGGGACTGCTCTTCGGCCTTGTGCCCGCGCTCCGCAGCAGCCGACTCGACCTGGCTTCGGCGCTCAAAAGAACAGTCGGCAGTGTGACGGGAGACCCATCCAGGCAAAGACTCAACCATGCGCTGGTCGTCGCGCAGGTGGCGCTCTCGCTTGTGCTGCTCATAGGCGCCGGATTGTTCGTCCGCACGCTGGAGAAGCTCAAAGCGACCGATGCGGGTTTCAACAGCGAGAACGTCGTCGTATTCAATCTCGATTTCACCCGGAATCTCGACAATACACGCCGCGAGGCGCTTTACAAAGAGCTGCTGGCGCGGCTGGAAACGATGCCCGGTGTTCGTGCGGCCGGCATGTCTTCGGACTTCTTGCTGAGTCAACAATGCTGCAATCGGGCAATAATCATCGCGGAAGGCTACGCGGCCGGCCCTGGCGATGAACTCGACTGCAATATGTTCGAGATCAGCCCGCGTTTCTTTGAGACGGTGGGGACTCCGCTCTTGAGCGGCCGCGGCTTCGGGCCGCAGGACGAAAGATCGGTTGGCTCGTCGAATCCGGATGCTCCACGACCAGCCATAATCAACCAGGCGATGGCCCTGCGCTACTTCGGTGACGCCAACCCGCTCGGCCGGCGATTCTACGACACATATCATCCGGAGCGAAAGTTCGAGATTGTGGGCGTGGTGAAGGACGTGAGATACAGGTCGTTGCGGGAACCGTCGTCGCCTGCCTTCTACCTTCCTTTCTTGCGTACACGGGGTATAGAAATCAGCTTCGCGTTGCGGATGACGAGCGATGTCGGCGCGCTTACGGGCAGCCTGCGCCAGGTCGCTCGCGAGGTTGATCCATCGATTCAGGTGCGCGACGTTCGCAGCCTGACCGAAGTTGTCAACCGTGTACTGCATCAGGAACGAGTCCTGGCGCAGTTGGGCGGCTTTTTCAGCCTCTTCGCGCTCGCGCTCGCGTGCCTGGGACTCTATGGCGTGTTGTCTTTTGCGGTGGTGCAGCGCACGCGCGAAATCGGCGTGCGGATCGCCCTCGGCGCGCAACGAAAAGATGTGCTCTCGCTCGTGGTCAGCCAGGGATTGAAGCTCGCTCTGCTGGGACTGGCGCTTGGTCTCGTCGCGGCGTTAGCGGTGACGCGCTTCGTCGAGAGTCTGCTCTACGGTGTCACAGCGACCGATCCGGCGGTGTTCGTCGGAGTCTCTCTGCTGCTGCTGCTTGTAGCGATGTTGGCCTGTTATCTCCCGGCGCGACGGGCAACGAAGGTTGATCCGATAGTTGCGCTCCGCTACGAATGAAACCGATGACCGGCGCGACACAAACAACGCGCTTTCGATTCTGGCTCTGGCTGATCGCGCTTGTCGGCGTGATCGTGCCGCGAAGGTTGCGCGCAGACGATTTCGTCCACGACTGGCGGCAGGAGTGGGAAGCAGAGTTTCGTTATCGTGAAGCGATGCTCTCTGAATGGGACCGTCTCGACCCCCGCCACAATCTCGGCCTGCTAGAGCTATATTACCTCTATGGTAATTGCAGTGAATCGGCTGAGAATGAATACATTTATTGTCTGTGATCGTTGGTCAGAAAGAGATCGCTGCCCGCGACGACCGCTGCGGCAAGTTGAACTGAATCGGGAGTCTTGAAGTTGAATTGCGCTCGAATTTCAGT
>JAKEHD010000609.1 GCA_022615215.1 Blastocatellia bacterium | reverse complement strand
CGCCCGGATTTAGCGAGATCGTCGTCCAAAAACGCGACCGGTCGGTAGCGGCGTTCCGGATCGCGCATCAAGTCGCGGACGAGCAACTCGCGCCCGCTTCATTGTTTCTGGGCGTCGCAAAGCGACATGTTTGACTCCTTTCAACATCCCGCCGCTTACTATTTCTTGCGAGTTTCGCTTTCAGAAATGCGAGGCAAGTTTGGCAGTAATCCTATTCGTTGGAGCACACCAGCAGCAACCGCTAAATCTGCCAAGCCTATACCAACTGACTTGAATGCCGTGATGGTTGCTTTCGATACTTTTTCCTGTTCTTCAGAACTGCAAAGTAACTGGTCGAGCGTCGGGATTCGGCTCCAGTCGAGTGCCCCATTGGTTTCAATCGCAGAAAAGTCTCCTGCTTCAAGTTCAGCCTGGCGTTGATCGTCAACCACCAAATACCCGCCAGGCGATAGGAAACGCAGGGCAAGTTCTTCGGAAATTTCCCGGCGTTTAAGGTGATTGGATCCAATTAGGTTTATGTGACGAACTCTATTTATTTCAGCATTAGCTGGAATTACAGGTTCTCGGCTACTGGTCGCTGTGGTCACTATATCAGATTCTATCAACGCATGAGTAGCATCAACCATTTCTCCCTCAACGCCATTCTCAAGTCGACTAAGCCAATCAGGCCCACCTTTCGAAGTATTGCGGCGAACCAGAAATACTCGCCGCACAGATGGACGAACCTTGAGGACTGCTCGAACCAGAAGTTCAGAAATCTTACCGGCCCCAAAATGAGCTAGGCAGGTAACATTCGGCGGTGCTAGCAGATCGGTTGCGATAGCGGTCATTGCTGCTGTACGAACGCGGCTAAGATAATCTGCCTCAACGAACGCAAGCGGCACTCCCGTACTCATATCGATCACAGTCGCCCACATTGCCGGAGTCTCAAACCCTAAACTGGTATAATCCTTGCCCCCGATAATCCTCCACCTTTGCAATCCTGCCCGTAAAGTATGCAACCAAGCAGAGTCCCTGGACGTGACTCGAATCCGCGCACAGTTGACGGCTTGCTTCGCTGCAAGTGCCTCAAGAGCGGTTCGCAAATCAGTGATTGCGTCATCAAGAGATAAATGATGCTGCACCTGATCTTCCCGGATGATCGCTATATGAGTGCCTACGAAAGCGATTTTTTCAAGAATGTGCATGAGCGGAACCTATAAGGCAGTTGCTTACCCTAAATCATGTCTGGCCTTTTGTTCATGCCCCGATTGAGGGTCGAATGAAAGGGCGACAAAGTCACCTTTCTTAGGAACGTACTTCGACATTTACCACTCTTCTTTGCCCACAGGTTTGCCAAAGGACTCTTCACGCACTTCGTAATCATCAGGCATGCGAGATAGCAGTTCATTCAAGTCGAACTTCGATTTCGATAATTTCCTTACCAGTATCTGCCCCTCTTGAACGATAATCTCAACATCATCGCCGATAGAGAGATCAGCATCTTCGAGCGTCTGTTTCTCCAACTCTACCCCCTGGCTATTTCCCCATTTTTGGATTTTAGATACCATCGAGAATCTCCTTCGATATGCAATATAATCTATATCTGCGGTTATTCGGGGTGTCAAGCCTAGTGATCGAAAGCCTGACAGCTTTATACTGAATTCCAATATACTCTCGCGGCTGACATTAGATAGCCTTCGACGGCCTCGTGTCAATACGGGCATGGCGAAATCCCTCGGCGCAGGATATATTAACCAACCGTCAGACAATGCGCGAGAAATGAGCGATTCAAACAGATCAGACGTGCTCTCGATTTTTCCCGGCGCGCTCTCCCCGGAAGAGTGCCGCGCGCTCATAGACCTGAGCGAGGCGATAGGATATAGTCTCGCTCTCATCGAAGGCGCACTCGACGGGCCTTTCGGATTCAAGGTGCGTCACGGAAGAAATAACAGCCGTTCGGCCGTCGACGATTCCAGCCTGGCCGATGCATTATGGCGTCGCGTCGCAAAGTGCGTGCCCGCAAGTATCGACGGGCGATGCGTGATCGGCCTTAACGAGCGGCTGCGGTTCTATCGCTACGAAGCGGGGCAGGACTTCGGGACGCACACGGACGGCTACTACCTGCGCGCGAACGGCGAGCAGAGTCTCTTGACGCTCATGGTTTATTTGAATGACGATTACGCGGGAGGAGAAACCTATTTTCTGAAATCGGAGAGGCTCGTTTCGCCGCGCACCGGAACGGCTCTGATCTTCACGCATGCGCTGTGGCACGAAGGGCGCGCGGTCACCGCACGGTGCAAGTACATTTTGAGAACGGATGTGATGTATGGGCCGGAAATAAAGCCATCAGCCATCAGCCGTCTGCCGTCAGCCATCAGCCGTCAGTGCGGATAGAGGAGGAACGAAGATCAACCACAGATAACACGGATATCACAGATAAAAATTCTTTCTTCTATCTATCCGTGAAATCTGTGTGATCTGTGGTTCGAAACTTTTAGCTGATAGCTGATAGCTGATGGCTGATAGCTGATAGCCGATAGCTGCCATAGTCCCGCTCTCGATTCCGGCGAGCGATTATAAGCAAGGAGGAAATTACTGATGCGAAAGTCCGCAGGGATAACTCTTTTAATGATGCTTTGCTTGATCGTGTCCGCGACAGGGCACGCGCAAAGAGATGCATCGAAGCTCTATAAGGAACAGGTGTCTGTCGATATCGACGCCATGCGCAAGCAGACACAAGTGATGGTCGACCGGATATTCAGCTTCGGCGAACTGGGATTTCAGGAATTCGAGACCTCGAAGTATTTGACCGACCTGCTCGAAAAGGAAGGCTTCAAAGTCGAGCGCGGTATCTCCGGCATACCGACTGCCTGGATAGCCACCTGGGGTGAGGGCAAGCCTGTCATCGCACTCGGTTCGGACATCGACTGCATACCGCAGGCTTCTCAGAAACCGGGAGTGGCATACCACGACCCCTTGATCGAAGGCGCGCCCGGTCACGGCGAAGGCCATAATTCAGGTCAGGCCGTGAACATAACGGCGGCCCTCGCGGTCAAGCGATTGATGGAGCGCGAAAAGCTTCCCGGCACGATCAAGATATGGCCCGGCGTGGCCGAAGAACTCGTGGGAACGAAAGCCTACTTCGTCCGAGACGGTTACTTCAAAGACGTCGACGTCGTTCTGTTCTCGCACGTAAGCAACAACCTGAGCGTCTCCTGGGGGTCGGGCGCGGGCAACGGCCTCGTCTCTGTCGAGTACACATTCAAAGGCGAAAGCGCGCACAGCGCGGGCGCACCCTGGCGCGGACGTAGCGCGCTCGACGCCGTCGAACTCATGAACATAGGATGGAACTTCCGGCGCGAGCACCTGCGCATACAGCAGCGGTCTCATTACGTCATAACGAACGGCGGCGATCAACCGAACGTCGTGCCGCCGAATGCGCGGGTATGGTATTACTTCCGCGAGACCGATTATCCTCGCACCAAAGAGATGTGGGACATAGGAAACGCTATGGCTCAGGGCGCGGCGATGATGACCAATACGACTGTTACCTGGCGAACACTCGGATCGGCCTGGCCTCAGCACTTCAACAAGGTCGTCGCCGAGACCATGTATGAAAACATCAAGCTTGTGGGACTGCCCGAATGGAGCGAGGCTGATCAGACCCTTGCAAAGGCCGTCCAAAAAGAATTGAAAGTCCCGGAAAAGGGATTGGCCACGAAACTGGCTGAACTTGGCAAACACGTCGAGGAAGAGGACAAGCGCGGAGGCGGCTCTGACGACATAGGAGACATTTCCTGGAATGTGCCGACCGTGACGCTTAGGTTTCCCTCGAACATTCCCAACCTGCCGGGACATAACTGGTCGAACGCGATAGCGATGGCGACGCCCATCGCGCACAAGGGCGCAACCGCAGGCGCAAAGGCTATGGCTCTGACCATGATAGACCTTCTGACGAAACCCGAACTCGTCAAGCAGGCATGGGATTACTTCCACAAAGTTCAGACGAAAGATGTGAAGTACACCCCCTTCATCACGTCCGAAGACAGACCGGCCGTGTGGATGAACAAACGCATCATGGAAGAGTACCGTGAGCGGATGCGCCCTTACTACTACGATTCGTCGAAGTACGACACTTATCTTGAGCAATTGGGGATCAAATATCCGACCGTGCGATCATCGGACGCCGGCGGACGAAGCAACCGGATCATAGAGTGAAACGGTGTTCAGAGTACCACCTTCAGGCGGAAGCAACCGAAGGCCGCCGGGACATTCCGGCTGAAGCCGGTACTCCGAACGCCCTTTTCTCGACCGGGCCATTCCGGCTGAAGCCGGTACTCTAAACGCCTTCTTCTCGGCACAAGTCGTTATAAATAAATCCCTGTCTATTCTCTGCCGCAATATGGCCGATGTGTGACTGGTGTCACGGCGAGGGGTGACCGGTGTCACTGCATTTCCGGTCGAAGGTTTTCATACTGTGCAGGCAGGCTCTTGCACGTAAGAGTCACAGGGCCGTTTGAAAACGGCTTCTTTCGATGTCGAACAACCTCGCCGCTTGAGGAAAAGAGTCTTCCTTTTGAGGAAGAGTTCCTTCCTTGTGCGAGTCATTTCGCTTCCGAACTCTTCGGCCGCCGCAGCCTGGCCGAATGTTGAGTTCCGACGAGCGGAAAGGAGCTTTCAGGATGTTGCGCAAGACCATTTTCTGCTTATACTGCGCGCGGGATGAAATGACAGTTTTGAGTAGAGATACCATCGG
>JAKEHD010000608.1 GCA_022615215.1 Blastocatellia bacterium | reverse complement strand
TGCGATTGTTGCACAAAAGATTCGGTCGAATCGAGAGTCGGACGGAAGCGAAAGTCGTCCGTCTCTCGACGGAAAAGCTGGAAGAGTTAGGCGAGGCATTGTTGGACTTCGAGGAGCCGGAGGATTTGAAGGCATGGCTGAAGGAACACTCCGCGAAGTAGCCATCGAACTGAACAACTCGAACCTGGGGCGATGAAAATCAGGGGAGAGCGACGATCCGTGTTGTTGGCGGTTTATGTTCCACGCCCTCAGTCCCGGATTCGCCTTTTTCAGGCCGGAATAAGACCAGAGGAACGAAAGGGAGAAATTGTGTGCCGGGAAAAAAGCCGCAATACTGCAAATTTTCATCATCCCACGCGCAAACTGAATGAGGCTATATTATGACTGACACACCGGAAGCAAAAGCACAGAACCGCAGTCGGCGTCCCGACCGCCTCACCGGAACTCAATGGGTCATCTGCGCTGTAGCCGCGCTGGGTTTCGCATTCGACATATACGAACTGCTCATGCTGCCGCTCATAGTGCGGCCGGCGTTGATGGACCTGGGCGGCATAAGGCCGGGTACGCCTGAGTTCAACACCTGGGTCGGTTTGCTATTTTACGTCCCGGCCATATTCGGAGGGATATTCGGCCTGGTGGGCGGATACCTGACCGACCGCCTGGGCCGTCGCCGCGTGCTCGTCTGGAGCATTTTGCTCTATGCCTTTTCGGCCCTGGCCGCAGGCTATACGACTTCCCTTCCCCTGCTTCTCGTCTTTCGCTGCACGACCTTCATAGGCGTATGCGTCGAGTTCGTTGCCGCCGTAGCATGGCTTGCGGAGTTGTTCCCCAACCCTAAACAGAGAGAAGCCGTTCTCGGATACACGCAGGCGTTTTCATCCATAGGCGGGCTGATGGTCACAGGGGCTTATTATCTGGCGGTGACTTATGGCGACTCGCTTCCCGCGATATACGAGGGGCACGAGGCGTGGCGCTACACACTGATCTCAGGAATGATCCCTGCGATACCTCTGATCATCATCCGGCCCTTCTTGCCGGAGTCTCCGGCCTGGAAAGAGAAGAAGGCAGCGGGGACTTTGAAGCGGCCGAGTTTTGCCGAACTCTTCCGGCCTCAGTACAGAAAGACCACGCTCATCACGGCTCTCATGGTTGCGTGCAGCTATGGCGCGGCATTCGGGGCCATTCAGCATATTCCCCGAATAGTGCCGGGGCTACCGGAGGTCGTGCGAGAAGTTCAGAACGTGCCGCCCGGCCCGCAGCAAACCGGGCAGCAGAGGCAAATAGAACAACAGATAGTCAGCAATGTTCAGTTCTGGCAGGAGACGGGCGGCCTTGCAGGCCGCTTCATACTGGCGTATCTGGCGGTCATAATCGTAGGGCGCAGGCGATTGCTCAGGGTATTTCAGGTGCCCGGTCTTTTTATAGTCCCTCTGGTATTTCTCTATCCGGCGCTGAGCGATCTTGCGATGCTCAAGTGGGGTATATTCCTCGCGGGCTTGTTGACCGTAGCGCAATTCAGCTTCTGGGGAAACTATCTGCCGAGGGTCTATCCGACACATCTGCGCGGCACGGGAGAGAGTTTCGCGGCCAACATCGGCGGGCGAATGATAGGGACTTCGGCCGCGCTCGTTACCACGCAGCTTGCAAACTATACGCCCGGCGGCACAGCGCCCACGAAACTTGCTTATGCCGCAGCGATAGTCGCTTTCGCGGTATACGCCGTAGGATTTGCGGCAAGCTTCTGGCTGCCTGAGCCTGAACAGGAAGCGTTGCCGGAATAGCACGGGCGTCAGCTATCAGCCATCAGCCATCAGCTATCAGGGTGAAGACTGACGGCTGATAGCGGTGCTTGATGCGTAAAATGGTTATTGTTAGGATAGTCAGGCACCGGAGGTGATAAGGTGAGCAAAGAAAATTTAGATGCTCTGTTGGACGCTGCTCGCAAGCTGCCGGTTGATGAGCAACGGCAGTTAGTCGAGCAATTAATGAAGGAAACAGGCCGTGTCGCTTCAACTCCTGATCAAGTGCAAGAAGCTTTGGAAGCGGTAGAGCAAACGCATGGATCGCTGAAAGGTCTTGATCGCGACACGATTATCTGGCTGGCAGAAGACGAGGAGCTATGTGGATATTAATCTCATGCCTGTGCAAACGTCGTCTCTAATCGACGCTAATATCTTCATCTACCATCTCACTGGACTTTCACCAGATTGTAGGGCTTATCTGCGCAGGGTTGCGCGAGGGGAAGTTGACGCTCACGTCACCACAATAATCCTTGCAGAAGTATTGCACAGGCGAATGCTTGGGGAAGCTGTTGCAAAAAATTTGGTATCCTCCGGCCAGGTACTCAAAAAGGTGAAAGCCAACCCGCAAATCATTCCGATGCTAACCGACTATATCACGGATGTTGAAAATATTTTGAAGCTGCCGCTGAAAATCATTAATGTGAGGATTGATGATATCTCTGCAAGTCACGCACTACGCCAGAGACACGGTCTCTTCGTCAATGATTCGATCAACATTGCCTGTGCACAACGGATAGGTCTCACCCACATAGTCACGAACGATAATGATTTCGATTCGTTGATATCGATGACCGTGTGGAAACCGACTGATATTTGAATCCGCCACTTGAAATCTTCGGCCGCCGTAACTATGATCGAAGCCCTAAGATAAGAAGCTATTCTCAGGCGCGACAAGCATAATCTCATAACCGTAGCACGAGGCGCGTAAGTCTTTCGCGCGACACTTTTGGGAGGATTTCAGATGCGAAGAAAAACCACAGGTCTCCTGCTCTCGACACTTCTGATCATCGCTTTTTCAACCGCAAGCGCAACGGCACAGGTCACAAGCCCCAAAGAGTTCCTTGGCTTTACGCCCGGCGACGATTACAAGCTGGCAAATTACAAGCAGTCCTTCGCCTATTTCAAAAAGATCGCCGCTGAAACCAAACGCATGAAATTATTCGAAGTAGGCAAGTCCGCAATGGGCGAGACCATGACGGTTGCCGTCATTTCATCCGAAGAAAACCTCGCGCGCCTCGACCGTCTGAAAGAGATAGCGCGGCGGCTATCGGAGGGGCGAGGGCTGACCGATGCGGAGGCAAGGGCGCTCGCAAAAGAGGGACGCGCTGTGGTCTGGATCGATGGCGGCATGCACGCGACCGAAGTGGGACACGCTCAACACATGATAAACCTGGGCTACGATATGGTCACTCGCGATACGGAAGAGTACCGGAAAATCCGAGACCGCGTGGTCCTGCTTTTGATTCCTTCGATCAATCCCGACGGACAGAACATGGTTGCCGACTGGTTCAACTCTCACTACGGCACGCCGCGCGAAGGCACTCCCCTTCCCTGGCTCTATCAGAAGTACGCAGGGCACGACAACAACCGCGACTGGTTCATGCTGAACCTGCCTGAAACGCGCAACATGACGCGGCTGCTCTATCACGAATACTTTCCGCAGATAGTCTACAACCATCACCAGACGGCCCCCTTCCCCGCGCGCATATTCGTGCCGCCAAACGTAGACCCCATGAACCCGAACATACCGCCGCTCGTCATGCGCGGCCTACACCTTGTCGGCGCGGCCATGCACGCGCGATTCGAAGCCGAAGGCAAATCGGGGGTCATCTCTCAGGCCACGTTCTCTTCATGGTGGAACGGCGGCATGCGCACAACGCCTTACTTTCATAACATCATAGGCATACTCACAGAGACCGCTCACGCTTCGCCTTATCCAGCAAACTACAAACTCGAACCCAAAGATATGGAGGCCACAACCTGGTATCCGAATCCATACAGGGGCGGGAAATGGCATTTCCGAGACACGCTCGATTACATGAACACAGCGAGCCTCGGCGTGCTCAACATAGCCGCAGATCTCTCCGAAACGTTTCAATACAACATGTACCTTATGGCCAAATGGGCCATCGAGAAGGGCGAAGCGGAAGCGCCTTATGGCTTCATCTTCCCGCTCGACCGCCGAGACCCTAACACCGTCGCAGACTTCCTCGAACGCATGCTGCTCGGCGGCCTTGAAGTCCACCTTGCGAAATCACCGTTCACCTACGATGGAGTCACCTATCCCGCAGGCACGCCCGTGATGCTGGCTGCTCAATCGTATCGCCCGCATCTGATGGACATGGTTATGCCGCAAAACCACCCTATGAGATTGCAATATCCCGAAGGGCCGCCCATCCGACCTTATGACATAGCGGGCTGGACGCTCACCCAACAGATGGGCGTCACGACCATAGCTATAAAGACGAAACCCTCAGCCGATCTGCTCGGCAAACTTGAGAAGACCAGTTCAATAACTCCGCCCGCCGCATCTGTCGCAGGACGTGCGGGAGCGAGAGGGGCTTATCTCCTTCCCGGAGACCGCAACATAGCGGTGACGGCGACCAATCGCCTGCTGGCCGAAGGGCACAACGTGTACTGGCTCAAAGAAGATGCGGTGATAGGCGGTAAAAATTATGCGGCGGGAACCGTTATAGTTCCCGCAGGGCAAGCCGTTCACGAAGCGGTCAGCCGTGTAGTAAACGAGCTTCGCATACCGGCCGCGGCAGTCGAATCGCTCGGCGCGGCGAAGACCTTGAAGCTCAAGAAGCTGCGCGTAGGCACTTATGACCCTTACGGCGGAAGCATGCCTCAAGGATGGACACATTATATACTCGAAAAATTCGGATTCGATCACGTTCCGGTAATCAATCCCGACATACGCGACGGAAACCTTAAAAGCAAAGTGGACGTGCTCATCCTGAACACCTTCCCGAACCTGGAGGACCGGCGCGCGGCAGGAGGGCGACGGGGACCACAGGGCGGTCTTGGAAGAGGGTTTCTCGGCGGGCCGACCCCGCGCGAGCTTGCCCCTGAGGTAGCGGCGCGATTGAAGGGGATAGGCGAGGAAGGTCTCAAAACCCTTGCGGCTTTCGTGCGCGAAGGCGGCGTTTTGATCTCCACGGAATCTGCCAACGAACGGGTGATGAACATGTTCAGACTGCCCATACGCGAGGTGACGCGCGGCACTAAATTCTATTCGCCGGGTTCGGTTTTCAAAGTCTACGTCGATCCCACGCATCCCTTCGGATGGGGGATGCCCGCCGAAGCGAGAGTCTTATTTGACAACGGGCATGCCTGGGAAGCCGATGTCTCTTTCCCATCGGTATCACAGGGCGGCGCATTCGCCCGCTACCCGGAGGACAATCCTATGGTATCGGGCTGGATAATCGCTGACGAGGTGATACGCAATCGCGCGGCTGCCGTTGAATATCACGTAGGGCGCGGGCGAGTGGCGCTGTTCGGCTTCGACGTTATCTTTCGCGGCCAGCCTCACCTGGGCTTCAAGATGCTGTTCAATGCCATACTCACAGGCGCTGCCGAGTCCGATGATCTTAAATAACAGCCATCAGGAGAATCGATATGAGAAAAATGCGACGTTGTTTTGCGGCCGTCTGTCTCGTGATCTCGCTGCTGTTTGCATCGTGTTTGTCCGGAATGATCCCTTCGAGCCGGGCGCAATCACAGAAGGTGAAGGCGCTCGTCGGCGGAAGGTTGATAGACGGCTTCGGCGGCAAACCCATTCCCGATAGCGTGATAATAATCGAGGGAGAGCGGATAAAAGCAATCGGGCAGGTCGGACGTTTGCCAATTCCCGAAGGCGCGGAGATCATCTCCACAGAAGGCATGTCGGTGCTGCCGGGATTGTGGGACATGCACGTTCACCTGATGATAAACGGCCACGCCGATTATGCTCACTGGGACAAGACATATCCGTCGTTATTCGAGTCGGTCATCATGCCCGCGTCAGCCAAGCAATTGCTGCTTGCGGGCGTGACGAGCGCGCGCGATCTCGGAGGGCCGCTCGAAGCGAGCATTTCGGTTCGTGATCGAATAAATGCGGGAAAAATTCCCGGCCCGACTCTTTATGTTTCAGGTCCGTTCATTCAACACGAGCCTTATCCGGGAACGGAATTATTCAGGTGGGGAGTCAAGGGAGCCACAGATGCCCGCGCAAAAGTGCGCCGCCTGGCCGAAGCTGGAGTCAATTGCATAAAGCTTATCGATCAGGACCAGATGGCCATGGAAGAGGTTCGCGCCGTGGTCGAAGAGGCTCACAAACACAACCTCACAGTAGTGGCGCATTCCCATCGCCCCGAAGAGATACGGCGCGGGCTTCAAGCGGGAGTAGATTGCTTCGAGCACACGGGCCTCGCCACATCGCCCGAATACCCTCCCGACATAATGGCGATGATTCAGGAGCGGACGGCGAAGATGAATCTTGGACCGCTATTCTGGACCCCCACGATAGAGGGCCTCTTCAATTACGAATACGTCCGCGACAATCCCGAACAACTCGACGACCCTTCGTGGCATGAGGGTTTGCCCGAAAACATCATCGCAGACATTAAGGCTTCGATCAGGAATCCCGACCGACTCCCTTACTTTCAGATCACCCCGAATCGCAGGCCCACGCTTGCGCGCAAGTTTCAGCAACTCAGTGATGCGGGCGTAGTGCTACTGATAGGAACCGACAGCGGGATACCGATGAAATTCCACAGCCAGTCGACATGGCATGAACTCGATATATGGGTACACCGCCTCGGAGTAGACCCCATGCAGGCGATAAGGGGGGCGACCTACTGGCCTTCGGTCCTAATGAAAGTGAGCAATGATGTGGGCACGATCAGCGAAGGGAAATACGCGGACATAATCGCTGTTCGCGGCGATGTGCTTCGTTATATCAATCTGCTTCAAGACGTCGATATGGTGATCAAACGCGGGACGAGGTACAAATAGAAGTGCGTCAAGTTTCAATCGCCTCATAATGCGCCAGGCCCGAGCATTTGCAATAAGAGATAAACGCCATACAATAACAGTTCTCCCTGTGAGACCATCATGAGCAAGAAGCGGAGCGATTGTTATATAGAGGTTTGGCGAGAAAAAAATTTCGAGGGGGAGTATCTTCGAATATATGGCCCTGTGCAGTACCGCCACCTGAAATTACCGGGAGCCGACTGGGGCGACCAGATAGCGAGTCTGCGAGTGGGACCGCATGCCTTCGTGCTTGCTTACAGGGACAGGAACTTCAAAAGCGCCATGGTCGCCTTCGGTCCCAACCAGACGATTGCGGACCTCGGCAAGCTGAAATTCGACGATGAGATCGACTCGATAAAGATAATCAATTCGATAAAGATACTCGACCACCTGTACACAGACGACGAGGCAGCCGTTACCGGCGAGAGGCATATCGAAAGCAAGAATCCGTCGAGACCGACAGACGGCCCAAAGAGACGGCGCAAGAGGTCGAGCGCGCGCCGCAGAGGGCGTTAGCGATTGGCATAATTTGTTCGTTGTCGGTTGCACCACACAGGGAAGTTTTCAGGCGCGTCGAATTTCTCCGCAATGACTTCGCGATTTTGCCATGACTTCCGACTCGTTTATAATCTTGCCTCTAACTCATTGAGAGGTGACAGTTGGCCGGTAAAAAGCGAAAGAGAACCACAGGCAACGTAAAATCCTTTGCCGATTATAAGCCGGATGGACATAATTGGATAACACTGGCAACCGGGGAGTATTATACTGCGCGCGGGATGAAATGACAGTTTTGAGTAGAGATACCATCGG
>JAKEHD010000607.1 GCA_022615215.1 Blastocatellia bacterium | reverse complement strand
CTCTCGATGAAAAGTGTCAATTCATGCCGCGCAGAGTATAGTTGCGAGGACGAAGCGGTCTCCCCATAGCCTTTCAGCAATCGGGCATCAGCCGCTCTCTGGAACGCAGATGAAACTTACTGAAGAGGAACTGAAGAGAATCTATCAGCGAGGGACGGCCCGTCGCTTGCGTCAGGGGCGAGAGTGTCTTTCGCCGGAGACCTTCGAGCGGGCCGCGATGGGCGAAATGAACTCGTCAGAGCGAGAGCGTATGACCTCTCACTTGATGATCTGTTCGGATTGTGCCCGCGAATATCGCGCCGTTCGCTCTCTTGGAGCCGTGTTTGAACAACCATTATCGGGCAAGGAAACGATGCCTGCCGCCCGTTCACAACGGCTGTGGGAGAGGCTCTCGCCTTCCGCCTGGCGAGCGGCCGCCGCTCTCTCGGCAGTCATCCTCGCCATCACAGTTTCACTCACCTTATGGTTGAATTCACGGCAAGTCTACGTGCCGCAGTCGTCTGAGCGCGGAGGCGTTACGATGAGGCTCACGGTCGAGCCATCGGACAAAGCGCAACTCTCCGAGGCCCCGCAAAAGCTCGTTCGGTCTGTGGTCGAGCGGGCGGAAAGTTACAGGGTGGCGCTCTACGATTATGAGTCAACCCTGATATGGGAAAGCCCTTCGGTTACCGATACTTCGATCACGTTGCCCCAAGCGGTTCGCAATGACCTCAAGCCGGGCAAACTGTTTTACTGGCAGGTAACCGTTCAGGAGGGAATCGAGAGCCGTCGCTCTGATGTGTTTCAGTTCACCATAAGGTGAGGGGGGAAAGGGTGAAATAAGACGCAACTGACCCCTGACCATTTAATGAGATCGAAAATCGCGATGAAAAAATCTTATCTCTGTCTGTTGGTTACACTCGCGCTGGTTTTTACCTGTCCGGTCTCAGGCAAATCGGTCCCTTCAGCCGAATTGCAACAACTCTGTAATAAGGCAGGCGATCTCATAGCTCGCGGAGAATTTGCAGAAGGGGAACGCCTCAGCCGCCAGGTACTTTCAGTTGCGCGTCAGGCGGGCGACCGTCACCTCGAAGCCCAGGCGCTCAACCTCATCGGCAATGCCTGTTTCTATAGCGACCGGCAGGAAGAGGCTCTCGATTATTTTCAGGCATCGCGTTCTCTGATGCGCGAGACGGGAGACCGCCTGGGCGAAGCCGTGTCGCTCAAAGATATAGGCATCACTCTCAAAAGCATGGGCAGGTTCGATGAAGCGTTCGGGCCGCTTTACGAATCTCTGGATGCATTCCGCCAACTCGATGCGAAGCTTCATATCGGATCGGCAGTAGAGAATATAGGCAGGGGTTATGCAACGCTGGGCGCTCACAATCTGGCATTCGAGATGTACGAAGAGGCTTTACGAATAGCCCGTGAGACTGGCGATGCGACGCTCTTGCATGGGTCGGCCAGGCGAATCGGAGAACAATATCTCGAAACAGGCAATCCCCGGCGGGCGCTCCGCTACTTGACCGAGGCGCTGGAGGTCGCCGAGCGGGAAAACCTGCCTCCCTTTGATCGGGCCGTTGCGATGATGCCGCTCAGTAACACGCTTGCGGAACTCGGCCGGACGGAAGATGCCATCAGAATGCGCCATCGCTCCATGTCGCTCTGCGAGAGTATCCGTTGGAAGGGCGGCATGATTTACAACTTCCAAGGACTCGGCGGGCTGTATGTGGACCGCGACCCTGCACGCGCGATCAGATATTACGAAAAGGCTATCGAGATTGGCGCACGAATAGACTTTCAGCCGCAATGGGGGAGCTACGCAGGTCTTGCCCGCGCGCACAGGCAACTGCGAGACATGGACCGCGCCATCGAGTGCTATCAAAAAGCAATCGAGAATATAGAGAGCCTTCGCGACCATATTACAAGAGGGGCGCACCGCGATACTTACGCCGAAAAACACGCGCCCGTTTTCAGAGATATGCTCGAAGCTCTCATGGAGCGGCATGAGAGAGACCCCGAAGGGGGAGATGACGTTCGCGCATTCAACGTGCTTGAGCGCGCCCGTTCGCAGGCTCTGCTTGCGGCCCTGGCCGAAGCGCGCATCGACCTCGACGAGCAACTCGATGCGGACCTGCGCCAGAGGCGCGAGCGATTGGAAGATCGTATCACGGAACTTCAAAAGCGCCTCTTCAGTACCCCTGTAGAAGGCTCTATGCCTTCCACTGTGAGGGAGGGAATGGCGGAAGGAGGATACGACCGTCTTTCGGGGCAATTGAGCGAAGCCGAACAGGAATATGATCGCTTGATAGTCGAAATCAAACGGCGCAATCCCCGCTATGCTACTCTTCGCTATCCCGATAACCTGTCGCTCGAAGAGGCTCGCGCGCTCCTGGATGGGCAAACGGCGCTTGTGGCTTACTCGATGACGAAAAATTCAGTGATAGCTTTTGTGTTGACCCAAACGGCTTTTCGCGCGGCGCGTCTTGCGGTGTCGCCCCGTGCGCTTGAGGCCCGCGCGCAGATATACGCGGACCTTTTGAGCAAAGACGGCGGCGACGGATGGCGTGCGATCAGTCGCCGACTTTACAGAGATTTGGTGAAGCCCCTGCGCAGCGAAATCGGACCTGAAATAGAGCGCCTTGTGATCGTCCCCGACGAAGCGCTCCACTATCTGCCCTTTGAAACACTCATTCACGATGGCGATTTCAATACGGCGGATGACGCAGGAAGCCCGACCCCGGACGACCCCGATCACGCATCACGCATCACGCATCACGCAAGGTTTCTCGTAGAAGATTTCGCCATCTCCTACGTTCCGTCTGCAACCGTTTTGAATCGACTGCGCGTAAAGGAACATCCATCCCCTGCGAGAGACCGCGCCGATTCGCTCGTACTGGCCAACCCTGTTATGAATGAAACGCGAGATGGCTCGAAGAACCCTGCTTCACAATCGCGGGCGTTATTTGATGACGAAGGCTTGCATATCGCGCCGATTCCATTCGCCGCCGCCGAGGCGAGAGCACTTAGCCGTTACTTCGGAGCGGGAAGCGAAATCCATACGGGAAGCGAAGCGAGCGAGAGCCTGATCAAGGCTGCCCGGTTAGATCGCTTTCGCGTGATACACTTCGCCACGCACGGGCTGATAAGCCAGCGTGCGCCTGCAAGGTCCGCTCTGGCGCTTGCTCCATCTGAAAAGGAAGATGGTTTTTTGCAGGCGCGCGAGATTTATCACCTCAAGCTTGCGAGCGATCTTGTAGTGCTGTCGGCCTGCCAGACGGCGCGAGGGCGCGTGCTTTCAGGGGAAGGCGTTCAGGGAATGGCGAGGGCATTCTTTCATGCCGGAGCGAAATCCGTCGTGGCAAGCCTCTGGAATGTGAATGATGAGAGGACCGCAACGTTCATGGAAGCCTTCTATCGCCATCTGGCAGATGGAATGTCGAAGGCTGAAGCATTGCGAGCGGCGAAGCTCGACCTGTTGAGCGACGATGCGGCATCAGCCCCCCGATACTGGGCTGCATTCATTTTGATCGGCGAGTCACAAGAACATGTGCCCATCGGCGAGGGCAAAGGGCATTACTGGGGGCTGGCCCTGGCTGCCGCGCTTTTTGCCGCGCTCGCTGCATTCATCTTCCTCAAAAGAAGATTCAGCCGTCAGTCTTCAGCCCTCAGTCTTCAGCCATCAGCCATCAGCCATCAGCTTAAAGAAGATTAACCACCGTATTGCACGGATAACACAGTGGAAGGCAGGGCCTTCTACAAAAGATTTCTTTCTTCCGTCTATCCGTGAAATCTGTGTGTGTAGAAGGCTCTGGCCTTCCACTGTGGTCAAAGCCAGCGCAGACTTATACGCTGACGGCTGATAGCTGATGGCTGATGGCTATTTTCGCTTTTGACTTTCGGCTTCATCCTTTAGAATAAGCGAGGAAGGAGTTCATCAATGAGCGCAGAAAACATTCAGATCAAGGCGCAGGTGGATCATCACGATATAAACACCTGCCAGTTCATCGTAGACCGGCCCGTGCATGAAGGGTCGGCCGTTTTCGACGACCATAACAAAGCGAAAGAGCACTCGCTCGCCGACAAGCTCTTTATGATTCCGGGCATTTCGAAAGTGGAGATTTCCGGAAACCTCGTGACCGTGACACAGGATGGCGGGCAGGACTGGCGGCAGATAGGGAAACGCATAGGCAGCGCCATACGTTTCTTCCTGAGCCCGCCGCCCGAAGTTCCTGAAGGCGACCGCCTCCCGCCCGAAGACGTAAGACTCAGGGTCCAGCAGGTGCTAGACGAGATGATAAATCCCGGAGTCGCGTCGCACGGCGGTTACGTCGAATTGCTCGACGTTCAGGACGACAACGTTTTCATAAGAATGGGCGGCGGGTGCCAGGGCTGCGGGGCAGCCGACCTGACTCTGAAGGTAGGCGTCGAGCGATTGATCCGCGAGCGTGTGCCTCAAGTCCGCGAGATATTCGACACGACCGATCACGCTTCAGGTCAAAATCCTTATTACGCTCCATCGAAGTAAAAAGCAGTTCCCATATCTCATTTAAAGACAGAGCTAGAGGCCGATCTTTCGAGGCGGCTTCTAGCTCATCCCTGATACACCTCAGACGGATTCCTAAATGGCGACAACTACAGAAGGGACTACTGCCCCGCCCGTTAGCAAGAAGGAGATAGTCGGCTGGTGCATGTACGATGTGGCTGACTCTGCGTTCACCACCGTCATAGTCACGGCTCTCTATGCTCTCTACTATGGCACAATCGTCGTCGGCAATGCCAATGAGGCCGATTACTACTGGGGCCTGGGAGCTTCTATCTCCGAAGCCGTAGTCGCAGTGCTTGCGCCCATCCTCGGAGCGATAGCGGATTTTTCAGGCAGCAGAAAAAAATTCCTCGGCGCATGCGCAGTCATGATAGTTTTCTTCACAGGCGCGCTCTACTTCGTCGGGCCGGGGGATGTGGCTTTAGGGCTGGGACTTTACATCATAGCCAACATCGGTTTTGCCGGGGGAGGAGTTTTCATAGACAGTTTTCTGCCTGGCATATCGAATGAATCGAACGCCGGTCGCATCTCAGGAATAAAATGGGCGCTGGGCTATGCGAGCGGGCTGGTTGCGCTCGTGCTCTGCCTGCCGCTGGCCGATTACATAAAGGAGAATCCAAGCCCGTCCGAGCTTGCAGGCGCGCGGCTGATCCCCGTCGTCGTAGCCGTCTATTACGCCATCGCCGTCATTCCGACTTTCATCTTCCTGCGCGACCGCAGCGTAAAGCAAACGCTGCCGCCGGGCGAGAATTACGTCACGGTGGGCTTTCGACAACTCAGACGCACGCTCCGCCACATCAGGCGTTATAAGGATCTGTTCCGACTGCTGATAGCCTTTCTCGTCTACAACGATGGTGTGGTGACGGTGATCTATTTCGCGGCGCGCTACGCCAAAGAGACCATAGGATTCACTCCCGGAGAGATCGGAATCATACTCATAATCAACAACGTAGTGGCGGCGCTGGGCGCTTTCTCGTTCGGCTTGCTTGCCGACCGCATAGGCCAGAAGCGCACGATCTACATCACGCTCGTGATATGGATCGTCGCAGTCTCGCTCGCCTACTTCGCCCAGTCGAAAGAGGCTTTCTACGTCGTATCGGCGCTCGTAGGAATCGGCATAGGCTCGTGCCAGTCGGTCACTCGCAGTTTGCTTGCGCTCTTCACTCCCAAAGAGAACGCCGCCGAATTTTTCGGCTTCCTCGGGATAGCGGGCAAGGCCCTGGCGTTCCTCGGCCCGATCGTCTTCGGCACGATTTCGAGGCAGACAGGAAGCCAGCGCCCGGCGATACTTTCGGTCGCAGCGTTCTTCATCGTAGGCATGATCCTTCTTTCGTTCGTCAACGAGCAGCGGGGAAAAGAGGCCAGCAAGATTCCAGTAACCGCATAATGGCGAGCGCACAGTGAAGCGACCCGATGAAAGCGCGACGATTCGCCGCCGCTTTTGAAGAGCAGGTTCGCCATGAAACAAAGGGCTGTGATAAAGTTTTCAGGTAAAGCATCCGGGACTACGAAGAAAGGCAACAAGTCATGACAAGTGAAGAGATGGAGCGAGCGATTGAATTTCTGACCGAGCATCACGCGAGATTCAGTGCAGAAATGGACGGTCTCAAACAGCGTGTGGACGAACTCACCGATAACGTCACACGGATTGCCAATACTGTGGACCAACTCACCGAAGACGCAGTGATGTTCCGCGAGAGCATTTTGAACCTCAAGGATGTTGTGTTGAGCCTGGCCAATATAGTTGAACAACAAGACAACCGGATTGAGCAGCAAGGCGACAAGATCGACTTGCTAGCCAATATGGTTGAGCAGAACATCCAACAGATCGCGCGGCAAGGCAACCGGATTGACTCGCTGGCCAATATGGTTGAGCAGAACATCCAACAGATCGCGCGGCAAGGCGACCGGATCGACTCGCTGGCCAATATGGTTGAGCAGAATATCCAACAGATCGCGCAGCAGGGCAACCGGATTGAGCAGCAAGGAAGCCGGATTGACTCGCTGGCCAATATGGTTGAGCAGAATAGTCATTTGATCGCTCAGAACAGTCGACAGATTGCAACTCTGGGCGAGCACGGCAAGGATATGGACGCTCGCCTCGATGTGCTCATCAAAATAGTCGAAGGCCACATCACCAACCCCGACGCGCACAAGCAGTGATTCCGGGTTATGCCAGGAATGATCTTCGCGGATATACCTCTCCGCCCTCGCTTATCGAACCGGCCTTCGGGGTCGCTTACCTATCCACAAGGGAAGCGCGGGCAAAGCTGTAGGGTTTCTTGACACAAGAGTTATAAAATAACAGTATGAAAGCCAAGCATCACTTCTGGTCATCGCTTGCGGCGGGCGGCGCGCTCTATTGGGCTACGGGCGCGGGCGAGGCTCTTGCGGGCGCGATGATTCGCCGCTGCCAAAGCTATTTCTTACGTTGAATTGTTTCTCCGCGTGTGATATACCGCGCCTGCAAAACAAGTTTCATAAAACCCGGAAAGCAGATGACATCTCTATTATTTGGAGTGCGGTGGCTGCGGCACCGCTTTGGCTTGGCCGATACTGTGGAAGGTCATAACTGTTATTTGGGATAGGAAACTGACCGCCTGCATTAAATTGCTCTTTTGCCAGCAGATTTCTTTGAGAGCGATTTTCTGCATTATTCGAAGTGCAGTTTGCGTCTATAGATTATGAAGCAGGTTCAACGCCAGGGTTTGAAGAGACTTGAGTTGTGAGCGTCAAAAGGCGCACGCACAGTTCTTGGGAGTTGGAGCAGTGGTAATATCGCCCTGCTACCCGACCTGCCTGTTTGCCAGCGATCCGAACACCTGTATCCTGGCAAATAGGGTTCGATACTGATGATACTATGTGATCACTTCATGATAGGAGCTGATTAGCATGAACTTTTTCTCCCTCTGTGTTACTAATGGCGCTTCTCTTGAGCGGCGATTCGATGATTACACGTCCTCGCTATCAGAAACTGAAAAACTGATCCTTATAAAATTTGCTTCCGTTATAGAGCGGGAAGGTCGTATCGCTATAAATATGAGGCCGACTTCTCTAGTGGATTTTTTGGCTTCAGATAGATTCTTTAATATCTATACTGCGCGCGGGATGAAATGACAGTTTTGAGTAGAGATACCATCGG